>JALGVU010000288.1 GCA_025774545.1 bacterium
GCTTCGAGGTCGTCGAGGCGCTCGCACACGTTCCGCTTGTCATCTTTGCGACGGCCTTCGACGAGTACGCGATCAAAGCCTTCGAGGTCAACTCGGTCGACTATCTGCTGAAGCCGATCTCAAAGGAGCGTCTCGGCGAGGCGATGGAGCGAGCGCGGTCGCTGCTCGAGGACACCCCCCAGCTTGACGATCAGATGGCCAGACTCGCCGGGATCATCCGGTCACGCGAAGTTCGACGGCTCCCCGTCGTGAAGGGGAAGAGAATCGTGCTGGTAGATCTGGACGACATCGTGTAGATCGGTGTCGAGGATGAACTGGTCTTCGTGCACACCGATTCCGAGAAGTACATGATGAACGTGACGATGGCGGAGCTCGAGAGTCGCCTGGACCCGTGCGTCTTCTTTCGGACTCATCGCTCCAGCATCGTCAACCTGAATCACGTCAAGGAGATCGTGCCGTGGTTCAGCGGCAAGTACAAGGTAGTCGTCGACGACGAGAAGAAGAGTGAGCTCGTGCTCTCGCGAGCGCGGGCCAAGGGACTCCGGGAGATACTGCCCTGGTAGCCGGGAAGCCCGCGGCCCCGCTGGTCACGACTATGCGACCCAGACGCTCGTTTATGTGACAAACCGGGTCGATCCGGCCCCTGCGTTTCACCCCCGCTGAGATGCACTTCACCCACCTGAATCCACGTTTCACAGGCCTGTCTTTGAGGTGTGGGGCGAATATCGCATACACTGTTCGTGTAGACACAAACGCAGGGGACGCACACGCGAGGAGAGTACCATGAATGCGATGCGCATCATGAGAGCGCGACAGGTCGCCGTCGCGGTGGTCAGAGAGAGCGATGTAAGGAACGTGATGATCCGGGTGGCGGTGGGCCTGCTTGCCCTGGCCGTGGCGTTGGGAATCCTGTTGACGCCAACACCCGCTGAGGCGGTCGACACCGGCGCCGGCACCGTCGCTCGCAACGTCGTTCACGTCATCACACCCGGGCACGGCAATATCGATGTCCAACAGGCCGAGCAGTATCTGGTGCCCGAGGGAGAGACCAAGGAAGCGGATCTCTACATCTGGGCGCAGAGCCTCGAGATCGCGGGCATGCTCGACGGCGACATCGTCGCCGGCTTCCAGAAGGGTAGCATAACCGGTACGGTCACACAGGATCTGAACGGTGTCTCCGAGACGATGCGCATCACGGGTGTTGTCGGGGACGATGTCCGGTTCTTCTGCGAGACGTTCTACCTGGACGGCCACATCGGTGGTGACCTCATCGTCGCCGCCAAGGAAGTCCATATCAGCAAGACGGCGACCGTTGAAGGGGACGTCATCATCGCCGGGGGCACGGCGACCGTTGACGGAGCGATCGGCGGCAGGGCCCGCATCATGACCGGGTTCCTGGATATGGACGGGACGATCGCGGGCAACGCTGAGATAACCACCGACGGCGGCATCAGACTGGGTCAGAATGCACACGTCGGCGGTGATCTCTTCTACGAGGGGCCATCCAGGATCGACATCGCCGAGGGCGTGGTAGCGGGAGAGGTCACGTACAATCGCGTCATCGAGGAGGACGTGGACATCAACTTCGATTTTCTCGGCGGCGCCAGCGTCCTGTTCCACTTCCTGGGTTTCATCGCGGCGCTCGTCGCGGGCACGGTCATTGTCGCCCTGACGCGCGACCACGCCAGAAGGACGGCGGAGATCATCCGGACCAGGCCTCTCAAGAGCCTCGGGATCGGGTTCGTCACATACATCTGCATGCCGGTCGTGCTCCTCGTCCTCTTGGTCTTCATCTTGACGATCCCTCTGATGTTCGTCGTGGGGCTGACCTATGCCATCGCGCTCTACATTGCCAAGTTCTACTTCTCCATCTGGCTCGGGAACCTGATCCTCCGCAGGGGGGGTAGGACGGACGTCTCTCCGATCCCCGCGATGCTACTGGGTCTCACGATCGTTTATCTCGTGACGGCGATACCCATCATGGGGACGCTGGTCGGCATCGTCATCATATTCTTCGGACTGGGCGCGCTCATGCAGCGGAAGGAGACCAGATTGGACGCGGCGTTCGAGTCCGCTCCAGTCGTCTCGAACGGACTGCCGAGCGAATTCCCGGGTACCGGGACCGGAGCGTAGCCAAATGAGCAGAGTCCAACGCGGCAACTCAGCTCAGATTCAGAAGGCCAGAACGTTCGGGGCCAGGACCGTCTGGCTCTGGACCCTGGCAAACAGTCTGGCTGGCCTCGCGGTCGGCGGAGCGATTCACCTGTTTGTGCAGGGCGACATCTCGGCGCGCGGACTGATTCCCATGAGTATCGTGTTCGCGAACGTGGTCGGTTTCGCGGCGGTGCTCACGGCTAAATTCGTGCTCCCGAAGTACAGCGGGCTCCCGGTGTTTCTCAGGATCCCGCTGGCGGGTCTGACGCTTGTGGCGGGTGGCGTGCTGGGAAGCGGACTCGCCATACTCGTGAACCCTCTGGTAGTGCTCTATCAATTGAGGCTCGGTCTCATGGTCCTCACCGTCAACGGGGTGCTCGCGCTGGCCGTCGGGCTCGTCACCTACACGTACGAGCAGATGCGCACGCAGATCGAGCGAGATGCGTCGGAGCGCGGGAAGCTGGAGTACGAGATGAACATCGCCAGAGACATTCAGATGGAGCTCCTGCCCAAGACTTTCCCGAAACTTCCGGGCCTCGATATGTATGCGTTCACCGTTCCAGCGAGGCACGTGGGTGGCGACTGCTACGACGTCATAGACATCGGCGACGGGAAGCTGGCGATCACGATCGGAGACGTCTCCGGTAAGGGAACGCCCGCGGCCATACTCATGGCGAATGTGCAGGCGGCCGTTCGAGCGCTGTCCGAGAGCAACGTGCCCGCGGCGGAACTCATCACGAGGGTGAACAAGCTCGTGCACGGGTACACGGAAGACAGCGTCTTCATCACCTTCTTCTACTCGGTCCTCGATACTCGTACGGGCGAGCTCGTCTACGTCAACGCGGGGCACAATCCCCCGTGCATTCTCAGGCGCGACGGCAGCCGCGACTACCTGGACCGCGGAGGGCTCGTGGTCGGCGTCATGTCCGGCTCGGAGTACGATGAAGGCCGCGCGCTTCTCCACGCCGGAGACGACCTGGTCCTATACACGGACGGCGTGACCGAAGCCGAGAACACCGAAGACGAGATGTTTGGGGAGGAGCGACTCGAGCAGCTCCTGGTCGAGCACAGGCACGCGTCCGCCCGCGAGATCGAGGAACAAGTCTACAGCAGTATCAAGGACTTCGCTGCCGGTGCGCCACAGACGGACGATCTCACAATGGTCATCGTGAAGATGACAGCCGGCGACGGGACGGAAGAGACCATCGATGCTCCGGATCCCCCCGGACTAGCCAACGGCGGGCCCCCTGCCGCGCGAGGTGCGCCTGCAACAGGTGCCCTTTGGGGGCCCGCTACGGCTGAAGGGCGGACGGAACTGGCCAACTGACTTCAGTTCCTCCGCTTGCAGGTGAAGAGCCCGGGGATCGGAGACATCTCACCATTTTGAGAAGGAGTCCCGCATGAGGACAGTCGCGAGAGTGTGCGCATCGTTCGCGCTGCTGGCACTCGTCGTCGTCGGGTTCTCGCTGAGCGTGAGGGTGTGCGGCGGGACCGATGCCCGCGCGGGTGAACCTCAGAGGGAAGCGG
>JALGVU010000289.1 GCA_025774545.1 bacterium
ATCGGGGCGGGAATCCAGACCGCACGGTCGGGGGTTTTCGGTGTGAGACAGAGGCGGGGACCGTTCAGGCGCGGGCACGCCGCTCACGTCCGGGGCGATCCCCGCCCCACGGGCAGTCCGGTGCCGTTCATCACAAGTACAGCCGAGCGGGCGGGAAGTTGGTGGGAATCCTCTCGAGGGTTCCGCCTCGATCAACGCGCGGCCCCAGTGCGCAAGGCCGTCAGTCTTGCGTCGGCTTCCGCTGCCTCCCTTTCGGCACGAGCTGCCCGGTCGCTTGCCCACGCCACCTCGGAAGTCCGCCGAGACGTCGTGCGAGCGGTGAACCCCCCGTCCGAAGAAGAAGCCCGCGGCGTCGGAAGCTGACTATCTGAACATCGCCTTGATCGTGCTCCAGGTCGCCGGGGCCGTCGGGGTACCGCTCAGAACCTCCAATTCGAAAACGACGTCATTGTAATCTCGGTCACCCAAGTTGCTGAGGTCCTCCCAGCAGATGACGAACGTCGGACCGATGCTGACACCGAACACCCGGTAGGTGACCATGTGATCGTTGCCGCCATTGCCGGAGGTGCGGGAGCTGTACGTCCCGCCGCTGCCGCTTCGTGCCCACCGCCAGATGCTGCCGGGTTCGAAGTTCAGCGCCGTCTCTCCACTCACGGCGCAGCCGGATCCGCTCACGTCGAACAGGTGTACGTAGTCTCCTCCGGTGTCACCGGGGAAGTACCCGAGGCCCTGGCTTTAGCTCGCGAATCGAGCCCGTACCGCCGCGAGGACTTCGCCGTCCGCCCAGATCTGGTCCGTTGCGGAGGGGGAGGGAGCGCTGATGTCGAGGTTGTCTCCCAGAGCCAGAGGGTCTTCGCCGACGAAGTCGGGCACTCGCGTGACGACGATGCCGAGGGACATGGTCTCGTAGTCCCTCTCACCGACGGGCGCGAACCCGCTGCCGTAGATGCACTCCAGGATCTCGGCGTGGTCAGCCTCGGAGCCACCCGGCGGGTTGACGAGCGTGAAGCCTGCGGTAGCCGGCGAGCCGGTCATAACCAGGATGAGCACCGCGGTGGTGACCATGCGGGAGCAAGTGATCATCGCTGAGCGAATCATCTCGGCCTCCCTTCCGTGAATGGGTGACGCGCGCTGCAGTCGCCGGCGGGGCTGAGATCGGCGGTTCCCTCCGGCTCTTCACCACAAGTACTACCGGGGGGCTCGGGTGTTGGTGAGATTCGGGCGGCGGCACCTTGATCACCGTCCTCTCGTTCCCAGGGAGACCGCTGGTCCGCAGATGAGGGGCCATTCAGACCTCTCGCAGACATCGGGGCGCTGTAGCGTGACATCACGGATGGGCTGTGGTATAATCGCAGACGGGAAACGATGCCCTTGCTGCGCACAGAGAACGCACGCGTGCTCTATATAGAGAGAGGGCTTGGAAGGAGGACAGGAATGAACTCGCTGATCTTCGGTTCGGCATCACGTGCGGTCACCTGCGTCGCCGTCCTCCTGACGTGCGTGATCGTGACGTCCGGTCCATCAGAGGCAGCTCCTGCCGAGGGGACGCGTGAGCTCACGGAGGCGGACCTGACCTACGCGTCGTCGGAAGGGACGGTCGACCTCCTCCCGTCGTTACAGGAGATAGCGGTTCGTTTCCACCCCGAGCTCGCGGAGCGGGACCGGCAGGCGCTGCTCCTCAATCGTCCGGAGATGGTCGGGTTCGTGGACGAGTACTCTGCTCCGGTGCCGGGTGTGGACGTCGTCCGCCTGACTCCCGGCATGATCTCGGATGTCCCTTCGCTGCTCGGCTACCTCGACGATCTCCTGCTGGATCCGCGCCTGGAATCCGCGGGTCCCGTCTTCGTGAGCGGTGAGGGAAGGATGATCGCCGGTGACGAGGTCGCCGTGGTCTTCAGGTCCGCGCCCACGCCTTCCGAACTGGATGCATTCCTTGCGGCTTCCGATCTCGCGGTCGAGCGGGGTTTCCAGTGGTCTGACAGGGTTCTCCTTCTCAGATGTCCCCCGGGCTCGGCAGCCCCGTCGCTTGTGGCCGCTTCGGCGATCGCTCGGGATCCGCTGGTCGAGTTTGCACACCCGAACTTCATCAGGTTCGGGCGCGTGACGTCAGCCCCGAACGACACGCACTACGGCGAGCAGTGGGCGCTCAACAACACCGGCCAGACGGGTGGGACGCCCGATGCGGACATCGATGCAGAGGAGGCTTGGGAGGTTGAGGCGGGGAACTGGACGGTCGTCATCGCCGTGATCGACAATGGCGTCGATATGCTGCACGAGGACCTCTCCGCGAAGCTGACGGACGGATACGACGCGGTCGACGAGGACGACGATCCCACGCCGAACAGCTGGGACGGTCACGGGACGAGTTGTGCGGGCATCGCCGCGGCGGTGACCGACAACGCGCTCGGCGTTGCGGGAGTAGCGCGAGGCTGCTCGATCATGCCCGTGCGTGTGATGTACAGCACGGCCCGAGGGCGGGATGACGTGTTTACGGATGCGTGGTTCGCCGACGGCATCGCGACGGCCGCTCTCAGGGGTGCCGACGTCCTGAGCAACGGCTGGCGATGGCCGTCCGGCCCATCGCCGCTGGTGGACTTCGCGATCGAGCTGGCGAGGGACGAGGGTCGTGACGGGTTGGGGTGTGTCATGGTATTCGCGGCGGGCAATGACAACGGGCCCGTGGATTACCCGGCGAGTCGGGCGGACGTGATTGCCGTGTCGGCGACGAACGAGTGGGACGAGTTCAAGTCTCCCACGAGCCTGGACGGTGAGAACTGGTGGGGCAGCAACTACGGCCCGGAGATCGACGTCTCCGCCCCGGGGGTCCACATCTGGACGACCGACATCTCGGGGGACGGGGGGTACAACGACGGCATCGAACCGGGGCAGGGCGACCCGGCCGGCAACTACTACAGCCTCTTCAACGGGACATCGAGCGCCGTGCAGCACGTCGCGGGGCTGGCAGCCCTTGTGCTGAGCGCGAACAGCAGCCTGACGGCCACGGAAGTCCAGACCTTCCTCGAGGAGAATGCGGACGATCTCGGCGCTGCCGGCAGGGACGACTACTTTGGCTTCGGCCGCATCAACGCCTACGAGGCGTTGGCATCGCTTCCCGACGCGGTCATCCCGGTCGGCGGGGTGCTGGCGGAAGATGCGCACTGGTATTCAGATCATGTGTATGTGGTCGAGACGAACCTGACTGTCCCAGCGGGCGTGTCACTGACGATCGAAGCGGGTGCGATCGTCAAGTTCCAGCTGCAAAGATCGATGACGGTGGACGGCGGGCTGCTTGTGCTCGGGACCCCGGGCAACGAGGTGATCTTCACTTCGTATCAGGATGACGTGGGTGGTGACACGAACGGCAACGGCGATCTGACGGTGGGAGAGCCGGGCGACTGGTGGCGCATCCTCCTGAACGCGACGTCGTCGTGTTCGCTGAGTCACGCGATCGTGCGGTTCGGTGGCTACTCGGAGTACGCGCTGGTGGATGTGGTGGGATGCTCACCGACGCTCGAGGAGTGCGAGCTGTACGGGAGCTGGGGTGTGGGGCTGAAGGGTTCGGGGGTGGGTCAGAGCCTGGTGGTGACCGGCGGGAGCGTGCACGACAACCGTCGCAGCGGCATCCTGCTGAGTGGAGGAGGCAGTCCGAGCGTGACGGGCTGCGAGGTGAGCGACAACGTGCACGACAACCGTCGCAGCGGCATCCTGCTGAGTGGAGGAGGCAGTCCGAGCGTGACGGGCTGCGAGGTGAGCGACAACAGCTGGGCCGGGGGTTACGGCGCGTACGTGTCGGGTGTGACGCGTCCGACGTTCGACGGCTGCACGTTCACGGGGAACGGCGGCTCGGGGCTGTACGTAGCGAGTGCGGAGACCCTGCTGATCGAGAGCTGCACGGTCACAGACAACAGCGGTATCGGAGGAATCAGTCTGTCCGGCGGCACCACTGCCGATCTCGCGAACTGCATCGTCGCCTTCAACACCGGGGGCGAGGCCGTCTACTGCGAGGGGGGCGCCACGGCGACTCTCACATGCTGCGACGTCTATGGGAACGCTGGCGGGGACTACGTCGGATGCATCGCCGGCCAGGAGGGTGTGAACGGCAACTTCTCGGCCGACCCGATCTTCTGCGATCACGCCGCTGGCGACTACCACATCCGCCACTCATCGCCGTGCACGGATGCCCCGGGGTGTGGGCTCGTTGGTGCCCTGGGCGTCGGGTGCGGCCGCGTGTGGTACGTGCCCTCCGACTTCCCGACGATCACGGCGGCGATGGACTCCGCGGCGGTCGGGGACACGGTG
>JALGVU010000290.1 GCA_025774545.1 bacterium
CAGGCCGTCGCCCTCCAGGTAGTACGCGCCTGAGACGACCAGTCCCGCGCCGGCCGCCCTGGCGAGCGCCACGTCGTCCTCCCGAGCGCCCTCGCGGCTCGTTGCGCCTGTGCCCGGCGTCGGGGCAACCTCCACCATCGCGATCTGCGCGAGTCCGTCGGTGATCGAGTCACCCGCCATCTGCCCGACGGGATCGAGCGAAGCGTCGCCGGTCCTGTTCTCGAATGCCGTGACCACGATCCTGTTGGCGACGAGGTCGGTCGCCGGCTCATCCCGGCGTGTCGCGTTCCAGACCACGGCGAGGGCGATCAGAGCGAGCGCCGCAGGGATCGCCCAGCGCCAGAAGGCCCGGGCGCTCTTGAGCCTCGGAGCGGGCGCTGCGACGGGGGAGGAGACCGTCGCCGTCCCCGAATCGAGCTCTCTCCTGACGGACCGAAGATCGGCGATGAGATCGTCCACGTGCTGGTACCGCTCGTCGCGCCGCTTCGCCATCGCCTTCGCGACGATCCGCTCGAGTTCGATCGGCACGCCGGTCCGAAGTCCGGTGATCGGCTCGGGCTCGTCGTTCAGAATCGAGCGGATGACGGTCTGATCCCGGTCGCCGCGAAAGGGGAGCCTCCCCGTGAGCATCTCGTAGAGCATCACACCGAACGACCAGACGTCCGTCCGGTGATCGACGTCCTCGCCCCGGCTCTGCTCCGGCGACATGTAGGCTATCGTTCCTGTGGTCGTGCCGGTCTTGGTGAGCCGTGCCTGCCCCGGCGACTTGGCCAGGCCGAAGTCCATGATCTTGGCCATGCCACCGGTCGTCACCATCACGTTTCCCGGCTTCATGTCGCGGTGAACGATGCCCTTCCCGTGCGCTGCCGCGAGACCGCCCGCGACCTGAACGGCGAGATCGATCGCGTCGTCGAGCCCGAGCGGACCGCGACCGACCCTGTCCCTGAGGCTCTCCCCCTCGATCAGGGCCATCGCGATGAACGACCGTCCGACCGCCTCGTCGATCTCGTGGACGGTACAGATGTTGGGGTGATTGAGCGCGGCCGCGGCCCGCGCTTCCTGAAGCAGGCGCTCCCTCGCGGTGGGATCGCGGGTCAGCTCGGGCGGGAGGAACTTGAGGGCGACCGTGCGGCCGAGCTTCGTGTCCTCGGCCTTGTAGACGACGCCCATGCCGCCTTCGCCGAGCTTCTCGATGATCGTGTAGTGGGAGATGGTCTTGCCGATCATGGGCACCTCGGCCTGGACGCCTCGAGGGTTGCTCCGAGCGGTATTCAGCGACATTGTAGCGCGGGAGGCGTCTCGGGTCCAGGGAGTAGGGAGCACCCGGGGGCATCCGGCTCTTGTCACGGCTCCCTCGATGCGGTAGTCTGACCGGCAATCAGGCGGGGGAGCCGCCGCGTGGTGACAGAGGCCACTCCGTTCCCCCGCGAGTGGGTGCACTCGTCCCCGCGAGTGGGTGCACTCGTCCCCGCGAGTGGGTGCACGCGTCCCCCGCGACTCGGTGCACATGTCCCCCGCGACTCGGTGCACACGTCCCACGCGACCGAGCGCGCACGTCGCGCGCTCCGCCCGCCCGTCCGGGCAACGGACCATCAGGAGGGAGAGCTCACCATGGCCGTACCCAGGCGCGTTGCCGAAGCGATCCTCGACCGCATCCTCCGTGGTGAACCTGCCGAGACGAGGCTCACGTGCCTGAAGCCCCGTTCCCCCGAGGCCGAGCCCCTTCCTCCCGGCGTTCCCGCGGGGCGCGATTACACGCTGGAGGGCCTCGAGGAGAGGAGGGCGCTCCTCCGCGAGCGCGGCATCGTGATCGAGCAGCTCACCGGGAAGGGACCGGAGATCGAGCCCGAGGATCTCGAGGGCAACATCGAGAACCTAGTAGGCTTCGCGAGGATCCCCGTCGGCGTGATCGGTCCCTTGCGGATCAACGGCACCGAGGCTCACGGGGACTTCTACGTCCCGATGGCCACGACGGAGGGCGTGCTCGTCGCGTCCTACCACCGCGGCGCGACCGTCATCAGCCGGGCCGGGGGAGCGGCGGTCGTGTGCACGACGGAGTCGGTCACGAGGGCCCCGTGCTTCGAGTTCGAGAACATGTACGAGTCGGTCCGCTTCCTGTCCTGGGCGGCCCCGCGGTACGACTCGCTGCAGGAGATCGTCGCGCAGACATCGAGTCACTGCAAGCTCCGCGACGTCAGGACGGTCCTCCTCGGCAAGGAGGTCTTCCTGTGCTTCGAGTACACGACCGGTGACGCCACGGGGCAGAACATGGTGACGATCGCGACCGGCGCGATCTGCAGGAGGCTCGTCGCCGAGTCGCCCGTGAAGCCGAGGCGCTGGTACGTCGAGGGCAACCTGTCCGGCGACAAGAAGGCGACGATGCTCTCGTTCCTCTACGCGCGAGGGAAGAAGGTCGTCGCCGAGGCGACGATCCCCGCGGATCTCGTCCGGGACGTGCTCCACGCCGAGCCTGCTGACATGGCGCGGTACTGGACGACCTCCGTACTGGGCGGCGTCCAGAGCGGGTCGATCGGCGTGCAGGGTCACGTCGCCAACGCGCTCGCCGCCATCTTCATCGCGTGCGGGCAGGACGCCGCCTGCGTCTCGGAGGCGTCCGTCGGTGTGACGCACATGGATCTGACGGACGACGGAGCCCTCTACGTGTCGGCCACACTGCCGAACCTGATCGTGGGAACGGTCGGAGGAGGGACCCACCTTCCGACCGCGCGCGAGTGCCTCAGGATGATCGACTGCGAGGGGACGGGGAAGGCGCGCAAGTTCTCTGAGATCTGCTGCGCCACGGCGCTCGCGGGAGAGATCTCGATCGTCGCCGCGATGGCCGGAGGCCGGTTCGATCATGCCCACGCGCGGTACGGACGGAAGGGGGGTCGGACACCTCATGACTCGAGTGACTGATCAGCTGGCCAGGCGACCGTGGCTCGCGCTCCTGATCCTCGTGCTCGCCACGGTGCCGTTCGTCCTGGGAGCGATGCGCGCGCGCGTCGCGAATCCCCTGGAGGGTTGGTTCGTCCGGGGCGACCCCGTGCTCGCCGACTACAACGCCTTCCTCGATCGCTTCGGGAACGACGAGGTCGTGCTCGTGGCGATCCACTCCGAGAGCGGCGTCTTCGATCGATCGACGCTCACGCGTGTCGAATCCGTCACGAACGCGCTCGGCGAGGTCGAGCACATCGAATCCGTCGTGAGCCTCTCCACGGTGCGCATCCTCGAGCCGGGGCCAGAGGGGCTCGCCGCTCACGAGCTCTCGGCGCGGTACCCGTTCGACGAGACGGATCCGGCTCTGTTGCGGGAGCGCCTCAAGCACGACGTCGTCTCGTGGAGCAGGCTCGTCTCGCGCGACGAGACGACGACCCTTCTCTACGCCGTGCCCGAGGTCCTCGAGGACGACAGCCTCCGCACGGGCATCCTCGCTGAGCTTCGCGAGACCCTGGACGGAGAGCTCGAAGGCTCCGGACTCGAGTACCGCATGGCGGGCTCAGGCGTCATCTTCGACGCGATCAACGAGGCGTCGACCGCGGACTTGGCCAGGGTCTTCATCCCGGCAGCCATCGTCGCCACGATCCTCCTCTTCCTGGCCCTCCGGAGCATCGTCCGGGTCCTGGTCGCCCTTCTCGCCGCCGGGGTCGGAACGACGTGGGCGGTCGGGCTCTTCGGATCCACCTCCTTCGCGACGCGCCCACGTTGCCGGACGGCGCGGTCGACGGCTCGTTCTTCCCCCCGGTCGTGAAGGCGTGCTTCTTCTCCGCCCTTACGAGCGCCGCCGCCTTCGTCGCGCTCACGGTCTCCGACATCCAGGTCCTGAGGGAACTCGGTCTCTACACCGCCGCGGGGATCATGGCGTCGTTCGTCGTCTCGGTCCTGATCTGCACGCCGCTCGCCGCCGTTCTCAGGCGGAGATTCCCGGCGCCCGAGCACGGCCGCGTCGGAGACCGGCTCGCGCGTTTCGGGGAGCGGATCATCCGCCGGCGCACCGCCGTGTTCGTCATCGTGGGGTTCGCCGTCGCTCTCGCGACCATCGGCTGCTTCCGCCTTCGCATCGACACGTACAGCCTCGGCTTCCTGCCGGAGGATCATCCGGTCCGGCAGGACAGCGAGTGGATCGAGGAGCACTACGGCTTCTACTGGCCGATCGTGTTCGAGGTCTCGGGCCCCCCTGGCAGCTTTTCTGACCAGGACGTGGTGCGGAAGGTGCGCGCGTTCCAGGAGGCGATCGCGTCACAGCCGGACCTCGAGGGAACCGAGGGGCTCGCCGATCTCCTCCGC
>JALGVU010000291.1 GCA_025774545.1 bacterium
GGCGAGCGCGGCCATCCACACGGGCTTGAGGAACCCCTCGACCGCTGAGGTGATCGCGCCGTAGAGCGCGGCCCGCTCACCGAACGGGAGCGTCCTGAGAAGCACCCACAGGACGAGGAGGGTGACGACGGCGACGAGCAGCACGAGTGGAAGCGCGGGACGCCGCGGAGTCCCTCCGGCGGACGGTGGTTCGTCGCGCGGCCAGTCGACGCCGGTGTCGAAGCGACTGCCGCACGAGACGCAGCCGTGCGTTCTGACCACGCGACGATCCCCGCGGTGCCAGCTCTCGCTCTCGATCTCGGTCCGCCCCCCGCAACGGGGGCAGCGACCCCGTGTCACGCGTCACCTCCCGCAAGCGGCGGCAGCACGACCACGCTGTCGGCGAGGCCGGCGCCCTCGTCGTCGCAGGCGAACACCACCACCTGGCGCTGCCGCGAGTCGCCTGTCCCGGTCGAAGTGTACCAGCGCGTCGTCCAGGATCAAGGGCGGGCCGTCGGCGGCCGATAGGAACTCGAGGAGGGCGAACCGCACGGCGAGGTAGAGCTGGTCGACGGTGCCGGCGCTCAGGTCATCGGCCGAGAGCGACTCGGGAGCGCCCGCGCCCGGGTCCGGGTTCGCAGGCGACATCGTGAGATCGTGGCCGACTCGCACGCTCTCGTACCGTCCGTCCGTGACTCTCCCAAGGACGCGCGAGACGACCGGCTCGAGCGCCGAGGCGGCCTCCTCCTTCGTCCTCGCGAGCGCCTCGCCGATTCCGTCCCGCGCGATCGCGGCGACCTTGAGCTGCCGCTCGACCTCCTCGATCTCCGCTTCCACCCCCTCGAGGCGCGCGACCATGTCGGGGAGCGCTTCTCCGACGTCGCTGTCGGCCAGCCGGTCCACGGCGCGATCGGTGCGCCGCTCGAGATCGGCGATCCGCCGGTCGAGCGCGTCTCGCTCCTCTCGGAGCTTGGCGAGCTCGGTCGCCCCGAGCGCACCCTCGCTTCCCCCCAGTTCCTCGAGCGCCTGCGAGGCCAGCTCCCGCTCGCGGCTCAAGCGCACCGCGTCCGTTCTGAGCCGCCGCCCGAAGTCCCCGGGGTTCCCTCCTTCACACTTCTCCTCGAGGCGCGCCTCCCATCCCGCGACGTCGTTCCGGAGCGTCTCGTTCGCGGTGAGCCTGCGTTCGAACTCGTCGCGCGATCTCACCCCGACCGCGCCGAGCGCGCGCGCGAGCGCCTCCTCGCTCTCGTTCCGTGCGTCGGTCTCGCGCTCGAGCGCGCGGGCGAGCGCTCCGTGAACCGCGGACCGCCGGAAGAACGCCGCCGCTCCTCCGGCCGCACAGGCGGCGGCGGCGGCGAGCCACGGTGTGAGCGTCTCGGCGAGAAGGCCGGTCAGCGGTGCGACAATGAGTGCGACCGCCAGCGCCGCGAGCGCCCACCCTGCTGCCGCGGCTCCGCGTCCGGCCCCGGGCTCGACGCCGGGCGGCGCGCTCGCCTCGAGATCGGTCACGCGGGCGTCGGCGGCCTCGCGCGCCGCCGACGCCGCCAGGACTCCCCTCTCGGCCTCGGGCGACGTCGCGAGAAGCGCCTCCTGTCCCGCATCGAGATCGGCGCTGAGCTTGAGGATGTCTGCCGTCAGGCCGTCGTTCCTCGCCAGCTCGTCCGCGATGCGGGCGAGCTCGCTCCGCCTCTCCGATCGCGCCGTCTCGCGCTCGACGGTTCGGGCGAGCGCGTCGCGCGTCGAGGTCGATTCCCGGAGCTCCTCGCGGTCCCGGCCAAGCTCCTCACGGGCCGTCGTCGCCTCGCGCCAGGCGGCCTCGCCCTCCCCGATGCTCCGCGCGAGCGCGTCGCGGCGGTCGACCAGCGTCTTCAGAAGACCCGGGTTCTTCGCGGGGCGGTCGAGGCCCACGCGGATGGCGGCCACGTGCCGATCGAGGGCATCGAGGACGCTCGGAGCGGCGACGCTCCCGCCCCCGCTCGTGATCTTCCGTTCGATCATCGGGACGAGCTTGTTCCTCCGGCTCTCCCCGCCCTTGCCCATCAGGATCGCGATCTCGCCCTGTCGGACCGAGGCGACCGACTCGAACGCCTCGCGCGTGGCAAAGCCGACCGCAGCCGTGACGCGCCGGTCGATCTCCGCTCGATCGCCGAGCGTCTCGCCGGTCGTGTCGTTCGTGAGCGTGACGCGTCTCGCGCCGAAGTCCTTCACGAGGGTGTAGAGGTCGCCCGCGTGATCGAACGAGAGCGTGAGGCTCATCGCTCCCCTCGATCCCCAGCGCTCGAGCGCCGCCACGGAGCGCGCCTTCGAGGTCACGTCTGCGAAGAGTGCCGCCCCGAGCGCGGCGACGACCGTGCTCTTGCCGGTCTCGTTCGAGCCGACGACGATCGTCAGCCCCGGAGCAAAGGCCAGGGCGTGATCCGCGAACCGCCTGAAGTTCCTGAGCCTGAGCTCCCGGAGCCTCACCCGAGCACGTCCTTCCCCTGGAGGAGCGCGACACCGAGCTGGACCGCGTCCTCGATCTCCGCGCGATCGGCCTCGTCGTCGGCCGCGTCCATCCTCGCGGCCATGAGCCGTACGAACCGCCCGACGACGAACTGCGAGGGAATCCGAGCGAGCTCTTCCCTTCCCAGTCGAACGTGGACGTTGCGCTCACCGACCGCGACGTGGAAGTACCGCTCGCCGAGCGAGGCCACGAGCGCCTCCTCGTCGAAGGTCGCGCCGATCTCCACGAGGCCTCGGAGCGTGAGCCTCAGGACCACGGAGGGATCAGGCGGAACGCGGGCGGCGACGAGCTCTTCTGCGCTCCGTGCGTCGACCGCCTCCGAGACGTCGATCGCGGCGTGAGCGATCGTCCTCGCGCCTATCCTGAGCCGCTCGACGCGAACGCCGCCCGGGTCGAGGTCGACCTTCGCCACGTGGCCCGCGCCCGTCTGATCGACCGCGATCACCTCGGGCGCGCCGGGATAGACGGCCGGAGCCGCGCCGGCGTCGATCCGCCGCCACGAGTGCCAATGACCGAGAGCGAAGTAGCTCCAGCCGGGGGCGGCCAGCTCGGCCGTTCCAATCGGGTGATCGTCCGCCGCGGCCGGCGCCACGTCGGCCGACCCGTGCGCCATCGCGACGTTGAATGTGAAGGACCCGTCTGGCTCGAGCGACGCGAGCTGTCGGACCGTCGACCGGTTGGCCCGCGGAGCGGCGCCGTGAACGGCGATCCCCGCTCGAGCGAAGCCGACCGACGTCTCGCCGCGCGCCCCGAGCACCGTCACACGATCGAGCCCCTCGAAGACCTCTCGGTGAGTCTCGTAGACGGAGCCCGCGGCCAGATGATCGTGCGACCCGGGCAGGATGACGACCGACGCGTCCGACGTTGACGTGAGCCGCCCGAACTCCCCCGCCGCGAAGCGGACCTCCGACGCGGGAGGGGTCCCCGAATCGAACAGATCCCCGGCAACGAGAAGGAGCGCCGCGCCGTGGTCCCGCGCGAGGTCGACGACCGTGCCGAGCGTGAGTCGGAGCTGCGCGCGTTGTTCGGACGCCTTGGGACCGAGCCATCCGAGGGGCGCCCCGAGGTGGACGTCTGCGGTGTGGATCAGGATGGGCACGGGCGCTCCTCGGAGCAGGTTCTTGGGCCGCGGGTGAAGAAGATCGTATGCCCGCGCCGGACGCAAGTCAAGAAGCCGGCGCGAGCGACGCATCACGGGAGGCCCGCTCCAAGCGTCCGACGCGAGTCAGACAGTCCCGCGCGGGTCAGCGAGCCCGGCGCGACCGGCCTCCGCTCCGCGGCTCGCCCCGATCGGGTAGGGCGGGGCCTCGCGGCCCCAGCCCTCCCACACCACCGGACGTACTGTTCCCGATCCGGCGGTTCACGAGCAGCGCGCGAGTTTCCGATGCTCACTGAGGAGGTTCACCAGACCCATGCGCCGCAGAGCGGAGTTCGGGACGGCCAGGTTCATGTGATACGCCCCGG
>JALGVU010000065.1 GCA_025774545.1 bacterium
GGAGACGGCGATCGGCCGATACCCCGTCGACGCGGTTCGCATGATGGCGCTCATCGCGGAGGACGTCGAGTCGGAGTATCCGTTCCGCGCCTGGGATTCGAAGTTCGAGGACGAACCGAGCTCTGGTTCGGAGGAGGCGATCGCTCACTCGGCCTGCCGGATCGCGGAGCGCACCGGGGCCGACGCGATCATCACGCTCACACAATCGGGAAGCACCGCCCGCCTCGTCGCCAAGTACCGCCCGCGCGAGCCCATCCTCGCGATCACGCCGAGCGAGGCGACCTACCGAAGCCTCTCGCTGGTCTGGGGCACGGTGCCTCTGCTCGTGGAGTCGAGCGACGACTACGACGCGAACGAGCGCCGGGCCATTCGTCTGGCTCTCGAGAGCGGCGTTGTTCCCCCCGGCGGCAAGGTCGTCATCACGGCGGGCCTGCCGCTGCACGTCCCCGGGACCACCAACTCGATCAAGGTCGTGACCGCCGATTCGGCGTAGGCTCTTGCCCCTTCCCGGACGGTCCGGTCGACGTGGGTTCCTGTTCCCCCCGAGCGCCAGGGCCCGTACAGGCCTCGAGGTCCCATAAACGGCCCGCCGCCCGGCGTGTCAGAGGGGGAGAGGGGCCGGACCGGACCCCCACGCCATCCCCAAACCACAGACCGGAGGACCACCATGAGGGTAGCCTTCGCCGTCTCCTTTGCCGTTCTCCTCGCGGCAGCGATCCCAGCCCTGGCCCTCGAGATTCACGACGCGGCAGCCGTTGGGGATCGCGCACGTGTGGAGACTCTCGCCGCGGGCGATCCCGGAATCGGCGCCGCCCTCGACGAGGCGAACAACACACCGCTCCACCTTGCCGCCATCAACGGCCACGGCGGCGTGGTCGAGTACCTTCTCGACATCGGCGTCGCTGTCGACGTCGGTGACAATGAGAACAGCACGGCGCTCGACGTCGCTTCACAGCAGGGCCACCTCGATGTCGTGAGGCTCCTGATCGCGAGGGGCGCCGACACAGAACACGGCGACGCCAACGGCATGACGCCCCTGCACTTCGCGTGCTACGAGGGGCGGACGGAGGTCGCGACCGTTCTCGTGAAGCACGGCGCCGACGTTCGCGCGACGACCGCGAACGGAAGCACCCCGCTGCACGGCGCGACCTGGGGCGGCCACGCGGAGCTCGTCGCGCTCCTCACCGACGCGGGCGCAGACGTCCACGCGAGGAACGCCGCGCTCTACACGCCGCTTCTGAGCGCCGCCGCGGGGCAGGCAGGAGTCGAGATCGTCGAGCTCCTGATCGCGCGGGGCGCCGACATCCACGACCGGAACACCCAAGGAGAGACGGCCCTCATGATGGCGGCTCGGGCCGGGAAGGCTGCGCTTTCGAGCTTCCTTCTCGAGAGCGGCGTCCCGATCGACGCGATGACGAACGGCGCCGGCAGGGCGGCGATCCACACGGCGGCAGAGGGTGGACAGGCAGAGATCGTCCAGCTCCTGCTCGATGCTGGGGCCGACGTGAACCAGGCGAGCGACGGCGGTTGGACGCCGCTCGCGTGGGCCGGGATTCGCGGGCACCTCGAGGTGGGTCGCTTCCTGGTGGACAGTGGTGCCGACGTCAACGTGACCGACGATCGTGGCGTGAGCCCCCTTCATCACGCGTTCAACGAGGGGAACGTGGAGTTCGCCGAGCTCCTGCTCGACGCCGGCGCGGACGTGGACGCGGCCGAGGTGAAGCGTGGCAGGACGCTTCTCCACGGGGCGGCCCTCCGGGGCAACACGGCGTTCGCCGAGCTGGCGCTCGCGCACGGAGCGGCGCTCGATGTCCGGGACGACTACGACATGACTCCGCTGCACTACGCGGGGAAGTACGGCCACAAGGACGTGGCCGAGCTCCTTGCTGCGCTGGGTGCCGTCGCCCCCGGCATGGAGGAGAACTACGGACGATGCCCGCTCCTCGACAGGACGCTCGAGAGCGGCGAGGCGGCGATGTGGTATCTCGGTCACTGCGGATGGGCGCTCAAGACGAAGGAGCACTTCCTCGTCTTCGACTATTGGAACAACGGCGAGGATCCCGCGTCGCCGTGTCTCGCGAACGGTCACATCGACCCCGAGGAGATCGAGGACCTCGACGTCTACGTCTTCGTGACGCACGAGCACGGCGACCACTACGATCCCACGATCTTCACGTGGGACGAGGGGATCGACAACCTGACGTACGTCTACGGGTTCCGGCCCGAGACGCTCTTCGCGAACCGGGAGACCGGATACGAGGGGCCCGCGTACGAGTACGTCGGCCCGCGCGAGCACACGACGATCGACGGCATGGACATCAAGACGATCGCCGCGAACGACGCCGGTGTCGGGTTCGTGGTCGAGGTCGACGGTCTCGTTCTCTACCACGCCGGAGATCACGCCGGTTGGGAGGAGGGGGAGAGGGACGGATTCACGAGCGAGATCGACTATCTCGATCAGTACGTGGATCGGCTCGACCTCGCCTTCGTGAACATCACCGGTTGCCACGCCCACGGACCGGAGCCCCTGAAGGAAGGCAACATCTACACGATCGAGAAGCTCAAACCCTCCGTGGTGATACCGACGCACGCGGCGAACCGGGAGTACGTCTACGAGGAGATCGCCGGCGAGTACGCCGATGAGGGCGTCGGCACGATCATCCGCTACCCGGTGAACCGCGGCGACAGCTTCGTCTACCGCGGCGGAGACGCACAGCAGCTGTAGGCGTGCTGCGCGACGACCATCGATGGGAGGCCCGGGTCGCGAGACGACTCGGGCTTCCCGCCGTCTCGGTCGACCGAGGAAGGCGGACGTCGGAGCACCGGGCCTGAGATGCCCCGCGTTTGACTGGTTTTCAGTCGAACGCTCCTTGACGCCCGCCCGCCCGTGCGATACCATATTCACTAACGGTTCCCGCGCCCAAACGGTCGCGGGGACCGGTGGAATTCCGAACTCCGAGCTCGTGCGCGTCGCACGTCGAACCGCCGACGGCTCAGGCGGAGGCTTGGTGTTTCGGCTCGCGACACGAGACAGCCAAGAACCTGGGACTCACGCGATGTGCACGGGGAGCGCCACAGAAGGCTCTGGGCACTGAGAGGCACGGCTCGATACGCCGTGCCTCGGTCGTTTGTGGCCCCGCTGTCTCGGCGATTGGAGATCACCCTCGCCTGAGGAAGCGACCCACCGGAGAAGAAGCAGAGAGGAAGGGGTTCATGGCGAAGGACAGGTGCGAGCACTCCTGGAGCATGACCGATGTGCGCTACGGCTTCATCGTCATCGAGAAGTGCTACCACTGCAAACAGGAGCGGAGCTACTTCGCCGCGGAACACACTCCGCCGAAGGAGGAGTACCGGGAGGGTGAGCACTTCTGGGACTACATGGGAAGCGCCCAGTCCGTCCAGTTCAGCCTCACGTGCGACCAGTGTGGGGAGGTGGTGCCGTTCAGCGAGGTGCTCGGTCTCATGACCTGCTCGGGGTGCACACCCGACTGCGACGCTCACGTCCTCTCACGGATCTGTGAGGAGCAGAGGATCTGGGTCTACGTGGCGCTCTGCTATCAGCCGGACATCATCAGCAAGAACGACATGGGTGAGAAGCTGGCGGTTCTGAGTCGGTACTTCAACGACCGACTGAGAACGCCCGGGAAGAAGATCCTCGTGGCGCCGGGGTGGCTCGTGAAGGACATCGATATCTGCAGAGGGGCGGTGCTCAAGGATGTGGGGATGTTCCAGGTGGAGCCCGAGGAGGTGACGTCTTAGGGCGCGCCGGCAGCGACGGGAGAAGCGAACTCACGACAGCCCAGATGAAACGGCCGTGACGTGGAAAGGGAGGCCTCAAGGATGACGGTGGTCGAGCTCAAGGACAAGCTGAAGCTCAAGGCGGTCAACGACGTGAACGACAAGGAGGTGGAGGGAGTCTTCATCTCCGACATGGTGAGCGACGTCATGGCGGGCGCGAGTCCCGGCGCGCTCTGGGTGACGACACAGAGTCACAAGAACGTCGTCGCCGCGGCGAACCTCGTCGACATCGCCGCCGTCGTTGTGACGCGAGGGAAGCCGGTGCCCGACGAGACGATCGAGATGGCGAAGCGCGCCGAGCTGACGATCTTCACGACCGACCTCGAGACATACGAGTTCGTGGGCAAGCTCCACGAGGCGGGCGTGTAGCCGGCGCGAAGCGTCGGCGTCGACTGGCGGAACCATCAGGATGACGCCGGGCACATCTGTGTCGACGAGGGGAGACCGAGGAAGACACCGACGATCAGAACCTCGGTGAAGGGACGCGACCGAACCGCTGCTAGAGATCGGACTCGGGGGTCCGTTCGTTGCGGCCCCGCCCGCGCCGCCGACTCCAGATCGAAGCCGCCACTCACTGCTGCGCGAGCGGCCTCGCCAGAGGAGACGAGATGCCTGAGCTTTCGATTCTGCTCGCGGTTTCGGCAGGCGAGACGGCCAAGCGTCTCACCAAGGTGCTCGAGGGAGAGGGTTTCCGAGCCGACGCGCTCGCGCTCGGTTCGGAGCTGCCCGCCGCCCTCGGAGCGCGGGACTACGATCTCGTTCTCCTCTCGGATGACCTTCCTGACGCGGGCACGCACGAGCTCCTTCTCCACATACTCGACCGGTCCGCGGATCTTCCCGTCGTGGTCGTCGCCCAGACTCCCTCCGTTCGGGACGCCGTCGCGTCGATGAAGCAGGGCGCGACTCACTACCTGGGCGCGTCGGAGCCCGCCGCCGAGTTCCTCGACGTCGTCTCGAGCGCGCTCAGAGCGAAGCTCGAGGCCCTGGAGGAAGAGGAGCGAAGGCGGGAGCGACAGATCGCGAGCCTCGTCGACTTGAGGAGTGTCGAGGTCATCAACTCCATCATGGAGCGGCACGGATTCCGCGCGTCGAGGCTCGTCGGCGTCCTCCAGGACATCCAGCAAGAGCTTCGTTACCTCCCTCAGGATGCTCTGAGGCACGTGTCGGAGAGGCTCGGGGTGCCCCTGTCCAGGGTCTACAGCGTCGCCACCTTCTACCAGGCCTTCAGCCTCATGCCGCGAGGGAAGCACATCGTCAAGGTGTGCATGGGTACGGCGTGCCACGTACGCGGGGCGCCGCGTGTGCTCGAGGAGCTCGAGCGCAAGCTCGGGGTCGGCCCCGGTGAAACGACCTACGACATGGAGTACACGCTCATGACCGTCAACTGCCTGGGCTGCTGTGCGCTCGGGCCGGTCGTCGTCGTCGACGGCGAGTATCACTCCGTCAAGCCGTGGAACGTCGACGCGGTGCTCGGTCTGGAGGATCGCGGCCAGCCTCCGGCGAAGGCGGAAGCGCCTGCTGGCGCCGAGAGGGAGGCCGCCGCATGAGGCGCGTGACCGATGCCGCCGATCTCGAGAGGGCACGAACGGAGATCCTCCAAGCGCGCGACCCCGACGCTTCGATGATCGCCGTGTGCTGCGGGACCGGCTGTGTCGCGTGCGGTGGCACGAAGGTGGCCGACGCGTTCCGTGAGGAACTCGAATCCCGCGGCCTCAGCTCGAAGGTGACGCTCCTGACGACGGGGTGTCACGGCTTCTGCGAGCGCGGCCCGCTCGTCGTCATCCGGCCCGGTGGGATCCTGTACCAGCAGACGAAGCCGTCGGACGTCGCGGAGATCATCGAGACGTCCGTCGAGAGCGACGGCATCGTCGAGCGCCTCCTCTACGTCGACGCTTCGACAGGCAAGCAGATCGAGCGGGAGGAGGACGTCCCATTCTACAGGTACCAGAAGCGTCTCGTCCTCGACAGGAACGGCATCATCGATCCGACGAGCATCGACGATTACGTGGCCACCGGGGGCTACGGCTCTCTCGCGAAGGCGCTCGGCTCGATGACGCCCGAGAAGGTGGTCGGTGAGGTCAAGAAGTCAGGCCTCCGAGGTAGAGGAGGCGCGGGTTTCCCGACGGGCCTCAAGTGGGAACTCTGCCGCACTTCTCCCGGCGAGACGCGGTACCTCATCTGCAACGCCGACGAAGGCGATCCCGGGGCGTACATGGATCGGAGCATTCTCGAGGGGAATCCTCACAGCGTCCTCGAGGGGATGCTGATCGGCGGGTACGCCCTCGGTGCGCGGGAGGGGTTCATCTACGTGCGTGAGGAGTACCCGTTAGCGGTCAGCCACTTCTCGAAAGCACTCACGGCGGCCGAGGAGGCGGGGCTCCTTGGCGACAACATCCTCGGCACCGACTTCTCATTCACGGTCGCGATCTCGCGCGGCGCCGGCGCCTTCGTGTGCGGCGAGGAGACGGCCCTCATGGCTTCGATCGAGGGCCGCGAGGGACGTCCCCGTCCCCGTCCGCCCTATCCCGCCGAGAGCGGCCTCTGGGGGTGTCCGACGAACATCAACAACGTCGAGACGTGGGCCAACGTCCCGAGGATCGTCTCGAAGGGCGGGAAGTGGTACGCGAAATACGGTACGGCGAAGAGCAAGGGTACGAAGATCTTCTCCCTCGTGGGGAAGGTCGTGAACACGGGTCTGATCGAGGTGCCGATGGGGATGTCGCTCAGGGACATCGTCTTCAAGATCGGCGGCGGTATCCCGGGGGACAAGGCGTTCAAGGCGGTCCAGAGCGGCGGCCCGTCCGGCGGCTGCATCCCTGAATCGCTCATCGACCTGCCCGTCGACTTCGAGGCGCTCGCCGAGGCCGGGGCGATCATGGGCTCGGGCGGGCTCATCGTCATGGACGAGGACACGTGCATGGTCGACGTCGCACGGTACTTCGTCAATTTCCTCCAGGAGGAGTCCTGCGGGAAGTGCACCCCCTGCCGAGAGGGCATCAAGAGGATGGGGGAGATACTGACCGACATCGTCGAGGCGAGGGGGCAGCCGGGTGACATCGAGCGGCTCGAAGAGCTGGCCTACGTCATTCGGGAGGCCTCTCTCTGCGGTCTCGGGACGACGGCGCCCAACCCTGTCCTCACGACGATCCGGTACTTCAGGGAGGAGTACGAGTCGCACATCCTCCACAAGCGCTGTCCCGCTAAGGTCTGCAAGGCGATGATCGTCTACCGGGTCGTCGCCGATAAGTGCACCGGCTGCCAGCGGTGCGTCAAGGCGTGTCCCGTGGACGCGATCAGCGGGCCGCGGTCCCAGCCACACAACGTCGATCTCGAGAAGTGCATCAAGTGTGGCGCCTGCTACGACGTCTGCAGGTTCGACGCGATCGCGGGCGACGCGATCTACATCGAGTGAGGTTCACGTGGTCAGCTTCAAGATGAACCGGCGGACGCTCAAGGTTGAAGAGGGGACGAGCATCCTCGAGGCGGCGAGAGACGCCGGGATCCACGTCCCGACCCTCTGTTACCACCCCGCGCTCGCGCCCACAGGGGCGTGCCGCCTCTGTATCGTTGAGCTCGAGGCGGGCGGACGCAAGAGACACGTCGCTTCGTGCGTGACGCCGGTGGCCGACGGGATCATCGTGAGGACCGACACACCCGCCGTGAGGAGAATCCGCAAGATGATCCTCGACCTCCTCATCGCGCGCTGCCCCGATCTTCCCGTGCTTCGCGAGCTGGGAGCCTCCCTCGGGATCCGGGAATCCTCGTTCACCGCAGAGGACGAGGTCTGCTTCCTCTGCGGAATCTGCGTGAGGGCATGCCGCGAGATCGTCGGGGTCGAGGCCATCGGGTTCGCGCACCGGGGAATCCGGAGCCAGGTCCTCCCACCGTTCGAGAGACCGTCCTCCCGCTGCATAGGCTGCGGGACCTGCACGACGGTCTGCCCGGCGAGGACCTTCGACCTCTCGAAGGTCGACGCCGTGGTCGCGCTCCACGGCGAGGGTGAAGACAACCGAGTCAGGCGGTGCATCGTCTGCGAGGAGCACTACTCCTGATGTCAGGGAACGAGCCAGCATCGAGCAAGGTCGGGGTCTTCCTCTGCGAGTGTGGGGGAGAGATCGCGGGGCCGATCGATGTCGAGAAGCTCTCTCGTGACCTCTCTTCCGGCAGAGACGAGGTCTCCATCCACGTCACCCCGTACTGGTGCTCTCTTCCCGGGCGCCGCCGTCTCAGGGAGGCGATCGAGCAGGAGGGGCTCAACGCCGTCGTCGTGGCCGGGTGCAGCGAGCGGACCCACGGGGCGATCATCGCAGAGGCCGCGCGCGAGGCAGGCGTCAACAGGAACCGCGTGGCTATCGTGAACCTGCTCGAGCACTGCGCGAGGGTCCACCCCGGAAGGCGGCCGGCCGCGACGTCGAAGGCGGCGAGAATGATCAGGATGGGTGTGGCGAAGGCCGGTGGGGCGCGACCTCTCGAGACCATCACCGAGGACGTCCACCGCTCCGCGGTGGTCGTTGGCGGCGGGGTGGCCGGACTCTCGGCGGCTCGCGCGCTCGCGGCCAGGGAGATTCCTGTCGTTCTGGTCGAACAGGAGCAGGAGCTCGGCGGCATGCTGAGAGGCGTGTACCTCCTCTTCCCGTCGTATGGGGACTCGGCTCGGTTCGTCAGCGAGATGTCCGACCGCACGGTCACGCATCCGGGCATAGACGTCAGGACGGGCACGACCGTGACCGCGGTCTCCGGACACGCCGGCGCGTACACCGTGACCGTCGAGGCCGCGGGCGCGAGCGAGGATCTGAGTGGGGGGTGCATCATCCTCGCGGCCGGAGCAGACGTACTCGTTCCCGAGGGGCTCTTCGGCTACGGCGTGAATCCACGTGTCGTCACGCAATACGAGTTCGAGGACATGTTGCGCGAGGGCCTCAGCGACGTCAGGCGGATCGTGATGATCCAGTGCGTCGGGTCGCGCAACGCGGAACGACCGTACTGCTCGCGGGTGTGCTGCACCGCCACCGTTAAGAACACCATCACCGTTCTCGAGGCCGTGGCGGGCGCGGAGATCACGGTGCTGACGCGCGGATTCGCCGAGTATGTGGGCGACCTCGACCGCGCGCGGGAGTCGGGGGTCAAGTTCCTCCGCTACGACCCCGAGCGTCCACCCGAGGTCGCCGACGAAACTGTCAAGGTCTTCGACGTCATGTCCTCCGCCGACGTCGCGATCCCCTACGACCTCGTGGTCCTCGCGACGCCGCTCGTCCCCCGGGCCGGTACGGCAGAGCTCGCGCGAACGCTCGGCCTCCCGGTCGACGACCACGGTTTCGTTGCCGAGCCACACACGAAGCTCAGACCCTCGGCGTACGCGCCGCACGGGGTCTTCGTCGCGGGATCGGCGCACTGGCCCGCCACGGTGACCGAGTGCCAGAGTCAGGCCTTCAGCGCGGCGTCGAGAGCGGCCGAGCTGCTCGACCGGGGGACGATCGAGCGCGAGCCCATGATCGCCGTCGTCGACGAGCTGACGTGCCGGGGCTGTGGTGAATGCGTCGAGGCGTGCGCTCACGACGCGCCGTGTCTCGTCGAGGGGGAGGACGGCATCAAGATCTCGAAGATCGACGCGCTCCGCTGCGTGGGGTGCGGCGTATGCATCCGCGTCTGTCCGCCGTCCGCGATTGCGCTCCAGCACTTCACGGAGCAGCAGCTCCTGTCCATGATTGGAGCCGCTGCCGGAACGTAGCGAGAGGTACGAGAGTGGCTGTTCGCAGGGGCGATCCGAACATCCTGGCGTTCGTCTGCTCGTGGCATCCCCTGACGGCCGCGGACAATGCCGGCGAGGACGGCTGCCGCTACTCGCCCCGCACGACCATTGTCCCGGTCGAGTGCGCCGGCAGGGTGACCGTCGCTGCGATTCTGAGGGCGCTCCTGAACGGCGTAGACGGAATCCTCGTCGCGGCGTGCGGACGGGGCGACTGCCACTACTCGAACGGCAACGAGTCGTGCGAGAAGGTGGTCGAGGAGGCGCGTGAGATCATGAGGATCGCGGGTCTCGCGCCCGAGCGGCTCGGCTTCGATCTCTCGTCAGACGTGGACGGGGCACACTTCGCGTCGCTCGTGAGCGATTTCGCCGGGGGGGTCTCGAAGCTGAACGGCCGTTCTGGGAACGCGCGCGCGCCTGCGAAGAAGCGGAGGGCCGGGGGAGGGACTGGGGGGAAGAGGAGAGCAGGGAAGCGGACCACGGGGAAGCGCGGGAAGGCGGCCGTGACGAGGTCCGGAGCGAAGAGGAAGCCCACTGCGAAGAAGAAACCCGCTGTGAAGAGGAAGCTGGCGGCGGGCAAGAAGCCCGCGGCAAGGAAAAAGCCGGCGGCGAGGAAGAGGCCGGCGGCGAGGAAGAGGCCCGCGGCGAAGAAGAGACCGACGGAGAAGAGACGGGTGGCCAAGACAAGGTCCAAGTCGAGAACGAAACCCGCGGCCAAGACGCGCAGCACGAAGCGCGCAAGCCGGAAGTAGGGAGAGAGCGGCCGGATGCTCGAGGAGACCATCCAGAGAACGAAGGCGTACTACTGTCTCGAGTGCGGGATCTGCACCGGGAGCTGCCCCGTCTCGCGTTACCATCCCGACTTCTCCCCGCGGCTCATGGTGGAGCGCGCGCTCCTGCGTCCGGACGGGCCGTCGCTCGACGACCGCGAGGTCTGGTCGTGTCTGACGTGCGGGACGTGCAGCGCGCGCTGCCCGTCGCTCGTCGACTACAACGAATTCACACGCGCCACGAGGGTCGCGGCGCGGGCCGAGGGGACGGCCGGCATCGACACGCATGCGGGAACGATGATCGCGTTCATGGAGCTTCAGACGAACGCGGCCGGGGAGCGAGACCTCTCGTGGATCGCTGCCGACGTCCGGACGTCCAGGAAGGGCAAGGTCCTCTTCTTCACCGGCTGCCTCCCGTACTTCGGCGTCGTCTTCCGCGACTACGGCGTCGACACCGTTGGAATGGCGAACTCGACGATACGCCTCATGAACGCTGCGGGCGTGAGGCCGGTCGTAAGCTGCGGCGAGCGATGCTGCGGACACGATCCCTACTGGACCGGCGACGCCCGGACGATGAAGACGCTCGCGCGCCGGAACCTCGAGATGATCAAGGAGAGTGGTGCTCAGAAGGTGGTCTTCGCCTGTCCCGAGTGCTACGTGATGTTCAAGCTCGTCTACCCGAAGTACTTCGGGGTACTCGGATTCGACGTCGCACACGTGACCGAGTTCCTCGCACCGCGCGTCGCCGCGGGGAAGCTCAGGTTCGCTGAGAGGGAAGGGGTCGTCACCTACCACGATCCGTGCCGTCTGGGGCGCTACGCCGGGGTCTACGACGAGCCGCGAGAGCTCCTGGCTGCCGTTCCGGGCCTCGAGCTCGTCGAGATGCCGAGGGCGCGCGCCGAGGCGCTCTGCTGTGGATCGAGCGCGTGGGTGAGCTGCACGAGGGTGAACAAGCAGATCCAGCTCGAACGCCTCGCAGAAGCCGCGGACACGGGGGCGTCGACGCTCGTCACCGGTTGTCCCAAGTGCAACATCCACCTGGCCTGCGCTGCCAAGGACGGGGACCTGGAGAAGAAGATCGAGATCAAGTTCGTGACCGACGTGATGGCGGAGGCGCTCGGATCGTGAGGCGGCCCGCTCGCGGCGGGCGCTGGTAAGCGGTTCGAGCACGGGGGTCGGCAAGGAGAGAGGGCACGTGAAGGACGTTCTCGTCATCGGCGGGGGGATCGCCGGGATCCAGGCGTCGCTCGATCTCGCAGAGATGGGCATCAAGGTCCATCTGATCGAGAAGAGCCCGAGCATCGGCGGCGTGATGGCGCAGCTCGACAAGACGTTCCCGACGAACGACTGCTCCATCTGAATCCTCGCGCCGAAGATGCTGGATGCCGGTCGGCATCCCCGGAAGGCGAGGTACGTCAACGAGGACCTGTGCAACGCCTGCGGCGACTGCGTGGCCAAGTGCCCGACGAAGGTCCCCGACGCTTTCAACGTGGGGCTCGGGGAGCGGAAGGCGATCTACCTCTACTTCGATCAGGGCATTCCGTCCGTCATGACGATCGACGAGGACAGCTGCAGGTTCTTCGCGACCGGGAAGTGCAAGGTCTGCGAGAAGATGTGCAAGAAGGGCGCGGTCGACTTCGAGCAGAAGGACAGGACGGTCACGATCGACGCGGGAGCGATCGTGCTGGCGACGGGGCTCTCCGTGATGGACCCGACGCCCCTCACGCAGTACGGATACGGCAGGATCCCGAACGTCATCACCGGCCTCGAGTACGAGCGGCTCATCAACGCCACGGGTCCGACCGGAGGCCGTCTCTATCGGCCGTCGGACGGAGAACTCGCGCACCGGGTCGCGTACGTGCAGTGCGCCGGTTCGCGCGACATGAACCACTGCGACTACTGCTCGAGCGTCTGCTGCATGTACTCGATCAAGGACGCAATGCTCGGGCGCGAGCACGATCCCGACTCCGTCTCGCACATCTTCCACACCGATCTCAGGAACGTCGGGAAGTGGTTCCAGCGCTACCAGATCAGGGGCGAAGAGGAGTACGGGATCAAGTTCATCCGGGGGAGGATCGCCGAGATTCAGAACGGTCGCTCCGACAACCCGATCCTCTGGTACGAGGACACGAGGACACGCGAGGTAGCGAGCCTCGAGGTCGACATGGTCGTCCTCGCGATGGCGGCGCTCCCAAGCCCCGACGCGAAAGAGCTCACCCGGATCCTCGGAGTCGAAGTCGACAGGTACGGATTCGTGCTCACCGACGATGCGACGCCGTCCAGCACGAACGTCGGGGGCATCTACGCGTGCGGTTTCTGCAAGGGGCCGTGCGACATCCCGGAGTCGGTCGCGCAGGCGAGCGCGGCGGCGTCGAGCGCGTCCACGCGGGTTCTCGGCGAGAGGTAGGCGGGAGGCGAGGGAGAGGGCACGGGGAAGGCCATGGAAGGTTTGAAGATCGGCGTCTTCATCTGCAACTGCGGCACGAACATCGCGGGCTTCCTGGACGCGACCGACGTGACCGAGTATTCGCGGGGGCTTCCCGGCGTCGTGTTCGCGCGCGAGAACCTCTACTCGTGCTCCGAGGCCGGCGTCTCCGACATCAAGGCGGCGATCGCCGAGAACGAACTGAACCGCGTGATCGTTGCCGCGTGCACGCCGCGGACCCACGAGCCGACTTTTCGCGCGGCGTGCGAGGACGCCGGGCTGAACCCGTTCCTCTTCGAGTTCGTCAACATACGCGAGCACGTCTCGTGGGTCCACAAGGAGGCGCGCGAGGCCGCCACGGGGAAGGCCAGGGATCTCGTTCGCATGGCGGTCGCGCGGGCGGCGCTCCTGGAGCCGCAGACCCGCATCAAGGCAAGCGTGATCCGCCGGGCCGTCGTGATCGGCGGCGGCGTCTCCGGACTCAATGCGGCGCGGGAGCTCGCGCGCAAGGGGATCGACGTCGTCCTCATCGAGCGGGAGAAGAGGCTCGGCGGTCTCGTCTCGAAGCTCTACGTTCTCGGGCCCGTCCCGAGGGACGCGGCGAAGTACGTTGCGTCTCTTGTCGCCGACGTCAGGAAGGACGAGCGGATAACGGTCGTGACCGACGCGACCGTGGAGCGCATCGGGGGCTACATCGGGAACTACTCCGTGACAGTCCGCTCGAAGCGGAAGGCGGAGGACGTCGAGTGCGGAGTCATCGTGGTCGCGACGGGCGCGGTTCCACTTACGCCCGAGGGGATCTTCGGGTACGACGGGAAGAGAGTCGTCTCGCTCTTCGAGTTCCAGAAGAGACTCAGGAAGGGCGCCCTCAAGGGCAATCGGTTCGTGATGATCACCTGCGCCGGCGCGCGCGACCGCGAGCGGGTCTACTGCTCGCGGATCTGCTGCGGCTCGGCGATCAAGGACGCGCTCCTCGTGAAGGAGATCGACCCCAAGGCCACGATCCACATTCTCTATCGCGACCTCATGTGCTACGGCGTGGAGAACGAGGAGATCCTGCGCGCCGCGAAGGAAGCCGGGATCCGGTTCGTCAGCTACTCGAAGGACGCGCCGCCCGTCGTCGAGGACGGCGTGGTAAGGGTCGAGGGCGACGTCGTCGGGGAGGAGCTCGCGATCGACGCCGACGTCGTCGTGCTCGCGTCGCCCCTCGTGGCCGACGC
>JALGVU010000066.1 GCA_025774545.1 bacterium
ACCGGCTGGGGCCTTCTCTACTCGATCGTCAAGTACCTCATCATCGTGACGATCATCGTGCTCATCAAGAACACCAATCCCAGGGTGAGGATCGACCAGGCGGTGCGGTTCTTCTGGGGGCCGGTCACGGTCCTCGCGATCATCGGCATGGTGCTCGCGATTCTGGGTTTCTAGGCCGAGACGGAGCGACGATACATGGGCGCAATGAACTGGGGATTCAAGAAGTCGCTGTGGGTGTTCCACCTGAACGCGGGGGCGTGCAACAACTGCGACATCGAGGTTCTCGACTGCCTCTGCCCGAAGTACGACGTGGAGCGCTTCGGCATCAAACTGGTCGGGAGCGTCAAGCACGCCGACGTCCTGCTGGTGTCGGGCAGCGTGCCGCGGAAGGTGGTGCCGCAGCTCGTCGAGACGTTCGAGCAGGCGCCTCAGCCGTGCGCGGTGGTGGCGCTGGGGTCGTGTGGCTGCACGGGTGGGATCTTCAAGGACGGCTATAACTTCGCCGGGCCCGTGGACAAGCACATCCCGGTGAACGCATACATCCCGGGGTGTCCGCCGCGACCCGAGGCGATCATCGACGGGATCGTGAAGCTCATAGGCAAGCTCTAGGGCGGGGTCCAAACACGAGCCCGAGAGCGGCGCCATCGGCGGTGGTCCGATGGGGGCATGAGGGAGTGGAGCAAGGAAGTCGTGGAACGCCTGAAGGCCAAGTTCGGCGATCGAGTCGACATCGTCGAGCGCTCCGGCCGCCGCGCGTACGTGACGGTCGGAAACGACGACTGGATCCCCGTCACGCGGTACATGTACGAGGAGGAGAAGGGGAGGTTGTGCACGGCGTCCGGCAGCGACCGGACGACGGGGGTCGAGCTCCTCTACCACTTCGCGGTCGACCGCGACGGGAGCGTCGTGAACGTGAGAACGACGCTCGCGAAGCCGTTCCCGCGGGTCGAGTCGCTGGCGCCGTACTACCCTGCGGCGGACTTCATAGAGAGGGAGATCTTCGACTTTCTCGGGGTCGAGTTCGTCGGACACCCCGACCCGCGGAAGATCCTCTCCTCACACGACCGGCCGGCGGACTTCCATCCAATGAGGAGAGATGAATAGATGACCACGACGATACCCATCGGACCGTTTCATCCCGTCCTCGAGGAGCCGGAGTACATCACGCTCGAGGTCGACGGCGAGACCGTCATCGGGGCGAACTTCGATCTCGGCCGGGTTCACCGGGGGATGGAGCTCCTCGCGCAGGAGAAGACCTACGACCAGGACATCTTCCTCGTCGAGAGGATCTGCGGGATCTGCTCGGCGTCGCACAGCTGGGCGGCGTCGCTGGCCATCGAGGACATCGTCGGCTGCGAGGTGCCCGCGCGCGCGAGGTACCTCCGGACGATCGTCCACGAGCTCGAACGGCTTCACAGCCACATGCTGTGGGTGGGGTTGGCCGGACACATCATCGGCTACTGGACCGTCTTCATGTGGGGCTGGAAGTACCGCGAGCCGATTCTGGACGCCCTCGAGGCGATCACCGGGAACAGGCAGCACTACGCGTGGTACCGTCCGGGCGGCGTGAGGCGGGACGTTCCGGACGAGATCTGGCCGAACGTCCTCAAGATCATCGAGGAGTTCGACCGGAAGACCGACATGCTGACCGGCGCGATCCTCGACGACCCCGTCATCCTCGGGCGGCTCAGGGGTGTCGGGATCCTCACGAAGGAGGACGCGATCGCTTACGGCACCCTGGGTCCGACGGCGCGAGGTTCGGGCTTCGACGTCGACATTCGCCGCGACGAGCCCTACGGCGCGTACTCAGAGGTCGACTGGGACGTGATCGTCCAGGACGGCTGCGACTGCCTGGCGGTCGCGGTGGTGCGGCTCCTCGAGATGAAGGAGTCGGTGAAGATCATCCGGCAGTGCATCGAGAAGCTCCCCGGAGGGCCGATCGACGCGGAGGTGCGGGAGGTCCCGAGGGGCGAGGGGTGCGGCCACGTCGAGGCGCCGCGCGGTGAGAGCTTCCACTTCATCCGTTCGAACGGCACCAACATGCCCGAGCGGCACAAGATGCGGGCCCCGACGTTCAACAACATCCCGTCGTTCAGGCCGCGCATCAAGGGCGAGACGATCTCGGACGCGCTCTTGATCTTCGCGGTCATCGATCCGTGCTACAGCTGTACCGAGCGGCTCGCGATCGTTGGCCCTTCGGGCGAGAAGCTCGCCACGTCGAAGGACCTCCTCAGGTTGAGTCACGAGAAGACGGAAGAGCTCAGGAAGAACTCTTAAAGAGGCGCAGGGGGAAGTTGATGCCACAGATTCTCGTTCCGATCGTCGTCCCGGCCATCGCAGGCGGACTCTGTCTGCTCGTGCCGAGACGGGTCAAGGGCGTGAGGGAGGTCATAAGCCTCGCCGCCTTGGCGTGGGCGTTCGGCAGCACGCTCCGGCTCTTCGGGGCGTGGCCGCTCTCCTACACGAAGGATTGGGTGGTGCTGGGCGATCTCACGGTCCAGTTCGATCTCCTGCTGAACCACTTCAGCGCCTTCGTCATTCTCTTCGTCGCTCTCTTCGGGCTGGCGATCGCGCTCTACTCGGTCTCCTGGCTCTCGAAGGAGCACGACGGCCGGCGCTACTACTCCTTTCTCCTGTGGACCGTGGCGGCCAGCTGCGGGGCGGTGATGTCGAACAACCTCCTGTTGCTCCTCATCTTCTGGGAGGCGCTGACCGCGATACTCTTCGTGTACGTGAACACGGGGCTCAAGAAGATGGAGGCGTCGGAGGGCGCGGCCAAGAGCTTCATCATGCTCGGCCTCTCGGACGCGGCCCTCTTCATGGCGATCGCCCTCATCTGGGTGAAGTACGGCACGCTCTCGATGAACGAGCTCTCGATCTTCGTCGGAGACGGCGCCACGTCCGCCATCTACATCCTGATGATGATCGGAGCCATCACGAAGGCCGGCGCGATGCCGTTCCACACGTGGATCCCGGCGGCGGCGAAGGGCGCACCGACGCCCGTCATGGCGCTCCTGCCGGCGTCCATCGACAAGCTCCTCGGCATCTACCTGCTCGTCCGGATCAGCCTCGACATCTTCAGCATCGGTCCGGGGATGCAGCTCGTCCTCATGATCATCGGGGCGGTCACGATCATCGGCGCCGTCCTCATGGCGCTGATCCAGCACGATCTCAAGGTGCTGCTGTCGTATCACGCGATCAGCCAGGTCGGATATATGGTGCTGGGCATCGGGACCGGAGTCCCGATCGGGATCGCGGGCGGCATCTTCCACATGCTGAACCACGCGATCTACAAAGCGTGTCTCTTCCTCTGCGCAGGCTCGGTGGAGAAACAGGCCGGCACGACCGAGATCTCGAAGCTGGGGGGCCTGGCGCGCGCGATGCCCATCACGTTCGTAACGTGCGCGATCGCGGCGTTCGCGATTTCGGGCATCCCCCCGTTCAACGGATTCGTCTCGAAGTGGATGGTCTACTCGGGCGTGGTCGAGTTCGGCGCGCGCGGGAACAGCTCGTACTGGATCTTCCTCGTCGCGGCGCTCTTCGGGAGCGCCCTGACGCTCGCGTCCTTCGTGAAGGTGCTCTATTCGTCGTTCCTCGGCCAGCGGCCGAGCGCCCTGGCGCGGGTCCGCGAGTCCTCGTGGGCGATGACGATTCCGATGATGGTCCTCGCTGCGCTCTGCGTTCTCTTCGGCGTCTGGGCGAAGTACCCGATCGACCGCTTCATCAACCCGATCGTCCACGGCCCCGTCGTGACGGGCGCCCAAGGCTCGCTCGACATCGCGATCGGCTACTGGAACCCGACGGTCGCGACCGGTCTCATCGTTCTCGGTATCGCGATCGGGCTTCTCGTCTTCGCCGTCGGGAAGCTCGCCAAGCGCCGCACCGGCCGGATCTTCATCGGTGGAGAGAAGCCGCCTGCGAGCCTCGACGCGATGCACGTCACGGGCACCGGCTTCTACAACACGATCCGCGAGCAGAAGGGACTCAGGGGGCTCTTCGCGAACGCGGAGGACCGGGTCTTCGACGTCTACGAGGTCGGAGGCAGGATCGGTAACGTGTTCGTCCAGGGCTTGAGAAACCTCCACAACGGCGTCCTCTCCACCTACCTCGCGTGGGCCGTGATCGGTCTGGGCGCCGTGGTCTTCGCTCTTCTGAGCGCGCTTCTGAGGGCGCTCGTGGTCAGGCAGTAGAGTTTTCGTCGGTCGAGATCTGAGTCACTGGGTCTGGCGGGAGACGAGCACATGGAAAACATCACTCCGCAGCTCTACACACTCCTTGTCTTCATGGTCGTCGGCTCGATCGTCGCCATCGAGACGAGGAACCTCTTGTCCGCCGTGATCTCGGTGAGCGCGGTAGGATTCGCGCTGTCGATCGCGTTCCTCTTCCTGGGCGCGCCGGACATCGCGATCACGCAGTTGGTTGTCGAGGTTCTCGTTCTGATCATCCTGATCAGGGGAACCATTCTCATCGACAACACGGCGATCGAGACGCACCGCGATACACTGGCGGTGGTGACGTCGCTGATCCTGTTCGGGCTGCTCCTCGGGTTCGGGGCGATGATCTTCGGGAGCTCGGGCTTCCCGGAGTTCGGCGAGCCGCTCATGCGGGTCTCGCGGGTGTACGTGCAGACGGGGATGCCCTCAACCTACGCCGCCAACCTTGTGACGGCGATCATCCTCGACTTCAGAGCCTACGACACTCTGGGGGAGGTCGCGGTGCTCTTCACGTCGATCCTCGGAGCCCTTGCCCTCCTTCGGAAGGACGGCAAGGTGGCGAGGGAGGAGGTGGTTTCCGCATGAAGGGCATGACCCTGATCGTCAGAACGATCACGGACTTCGTCGTCGCGTTCATCGTGGTGTTCGGCGCCTACATCGTGCTCTACGGTCACCTCACTCCGGGCGGCGGGTTCGCCGGCGGTGTCATCATCGCGTGCGCGTTCATCCTTCTCATGCTCGCTCAGGGGAAGGAGGTCGCTTTCTCGCGCTTTGGGGAGAAGACGGCCCACGTGCTCGATTCGACCGGAGCCCTCGTGTTCCTCGCGATCGGAGGGGTGGGGCTCACGGCCGGCTTCTTTTTCAAGAACGTGTTCGGCAGGGGCGAGCCGTTCAGGCTCCTGTCTTCCGGCATGATCCTCCCGGCGAACATCGCGATCGCGTTCAAGGTCGTCGGTTCGCTCTACCTGGTATTCACGGCGTTGGCGATCTTCCGCAGGCGCTCCTTCAGGTCCATGATCGAGGATGAGCTGACATGACCGTCTATTTCCTGTGCGCGGTCCTTCTGATGATGGGGCTCTACTGCCTCGTCGCGAAGAAGAACATCGTGAAGAAGGTGATCGGCATAGTCATCATGGACTACGCGGTGAACCTCTATCTCATCATCATCGGGTACAAGCACGGCGGGCTGGCGCCGATCGTGGAGCCGGGGATGAACGCGCAGACGCTGGGGCGATTCGTCGATCCTCTGCCGCAGGCGCTCGTCCTCACGTCGATCGTCATCGGGCTCGGCGTCCTGTCGCTGATGGTGGCGATGTGCATCCGTATGTACGAGAAGCACGGAACCTTTGACATGTCGCAGATCAGCAAGCTGAGGGGATAGCCAATGAACCTTGTACCGCTGTATGTAGCGATCCCACTCTTGGCCGCGTTCCTGATTCCCCTCCTGGGGATGTGGTGGAAGAAGAGCGGCGAGGTCCTGGCGACCCTCTCGACCGTCCTCCTGTCGGTGATGGCGATCGCGTCGATCGGCGCGCCGGCGGTGGTGCACCACATGGGAGGATGGCCGTTTCCGGAGGGGATCGCGATCGTGTCGGACGGGCTCGCGGTTCTCCTTCTCATCGCGGTCAACGTGGTGGGATTCCTGTGCGTGATCTTCTCGCTCAAGTACATGCAGGAGTACACCGGCCTTCCGAAGTACTACGGGCTCTTCATGCTGATGATCGCGGGGATGAACGGTGTGGTGGTGTCGGGCGACCTGTTCAACCTCTTCGTCTTCCTCGAGATCGCGTCGATCGCCTCGTACGCGCTCGTGGCGTTCGGAGTCGAGGCGGACGAGCTCGAGGCGGGCTTCAAGTACCTCGTTCTCGGCTCGGTCGCGTCCATCATGATCCTCTTCGCGGTCGGCACGGTCTACGCCGTCACCGGGACGCTCAACATGGCCGACGCGGCGCGGGAGATCGCCTCGCGGTTCGGCGGGCCGGAGATGAACCCGGCGCTCCTTCTTGCCGCGGCGTTCTTCCTCATGGGCTTCAGCCTGAAGGCAGCCCTCGTTCCATTCCACGCGTGGCTGCCGGACGCCCACCCGTCGGCGCCCGCGCCGATCTCGGCGATGCTCTCCGGCGTCGTCATCAAGAGCCTCGGGATCTACGCGATCTGCCGCATCTTCTTCCACGTCTTCGGCTTCGCTGCGGGCAACCCGAGCTCGGTGATCATCGCGAACGCGATGATCGCGTTCGCCATTCTGTCGATCGTCATCGGAGGACTCCTCGCGATCGGCCAGTGGGACCTGAAGCGTCTTCTGGCGTACAGCTCGATCGGACAGATCGGCTACGTGATGCTCGGCATCGGCATCGGCGCGAGGGTGCTCGCCACCGGCGGAGCACGGTCGCTGGCCGCGCTCGCGATCCTCGGAGGGCTCTTCCACCTCATCAATCATGCGGCGTTCAAGTCGCTTCTCTTCCTCTCGTCGGGAGCCATTCAGCAGGCGACCGGCACCCGCGACATGAAGCGGATGGGGGGCCTGAAGGAGCGCATGCCGATCACCGCCGCGACGACGAACCTCGCGGCGCTGTCGATCGCGGGCGTGCCTCCGTTCAGCGGGTTCTGGAGCAAGCTCGTGATCATCGTGGCCGCGGTGAAGGCGGGCCACGTGGTGATCTCGTCCATCGCGATCGCGATGGCGTTCGTGACGCTCGTGTACTACGTGAAGCTACAGCGCGAGGTTCTCTTCGGAGCGGTCCGGGGAGCAGTCGAGAAGGCGAGGGAGGTCCCGGCGGTCATGTACGTTCCTCTGATCATCCTGGCCGTCGTCTGCGTCGGATTCGGGTTGCTCTACCCCGTCGTCGGGGCCCGGATTCTGGAGCCCGCAACGGACGCCCTCCTGAACGGTGCGGAGTATATCAAGCTGGTTCTCGGTTAGGGGGTAAGGAGCACCGATGGAAAGACTCAAACGAAGACTCCTCGACATGATCATCATCTTCGTCCTCTGGCTTCTCCTGACGTGGTCGTTGGACCTGCAGGGCGTGGTGGCGGGTGTGGTGCTGGCGGTGATCTTCGCGCTCATTCTCTCGAAGCTCCTGCCGGCGAAGGCGGAACGGCTCTTCAGTCCGGTGCGGTGGTTCTGGGCCCTCATGCATCTCATCATTCTCTCGTGGTGGATCGTGATGGCGAACTTCGACGTGCTCTACCGCGTGCTGCATCCGAACCTCCCGATTCGGCCTGGCATCGTGAAGGTCAAGACGACGCTCAAGAGCGACGAGGCGAAGACGTTCCTGGCGAACTCGATCACACTGACTCCCGGGACGCTGACGGTCGACATCATCGACGACTGGCTCTACGTGCACTGGATCAACATTCCCGAGAGTCTTAAGGACGCCGAGGCGATGACGCGCGATATCGTGGGCCGGTTCGAACCGACCCTGAGGAGGGTGTTCGACTAATGCTGACGTTCCTATTGCTACTCATCATCGGCTGCTTTCTGTGCCTCTTCAGGGTGGCCATGGGCCCGACGCCGCCGGACAGGGCGGTAGCGATCGACACGATCGGCATCATGATGGTAGGCATCTGTGGCATCTTCGGGATCATCACGGGGCAGGACTTCTACCTGAACGTCGCCATCGCGTGGGCGCTCTTGGCCTTCATCGGCACCCTGGCACTCGCGAAGTACCTGGAGGGGAGGGGATTCGATGAATAGCGGGGCGGCACCGTACATCCTGATCTCCCTAGGCGTCCTCTTCGACCTCGTCGGGGCCCTCGGCCTCTTGAGGCTTCCCGACGTCTACAACAGGCTCCAGGCGGCCACGAAGTGCGTCACGCTCGGGACGTGTCTCATCCTGATCGGGGTCCTCGTCCACAGCGGGTGGAACGCTATGGGCATCAAGGCTCTCCTTGCGGCGGTCTTCGTCCTCTGGACGTCGCCGACGAGCAGTCACGCGCTGGCGAGGGGAGCGCACATCGCCGGCGTCCCGCTCTGGGAGCGGAGCGTCGTCGACCGGTACAAGGAAGACACGGGACAGTAGGCGGCGCGTGCGGGGACGGATCCCCGCGGCCGCTTCGTGAGGGAGCATACCCACGGTCCGGACATCGAGGAGGCTGGAGCTGCCATGAGAAAGCCCAAGCTGCGCGAGCTCAAGGAGGCGCTGACGGCGGTCGTCAAGGGACCGTACACGACCACCTTCCCCTTCACCCCGCTGCAGCCGGCCGAGGCGTTTCGCGGCCAGCCGGAGTACAGCGAGGAGGACTGCATCGGGTGTGGGGCGTGTGCGGAGGTGTGTCCCGCGAGGACGATAGACGTGATCGACGAGGGCGACACGAGGACGCTCATCCACCACTACGACAACTGCATCTACTGCGGCCAGTGCGAGGCGCTGTGCACGACCAAGAAGGGGATCGTGCTCGGCCACAACTTCGCGCTCGCTGTCTTCGACAGGACGCAGGCCGTCACCAAGGTGGAGAAGGAGCTCGTCCGCTGCGAGCACTGCGGCGACGTCATCACGACGCTCGAGCACCTCGAGTCGATCGCGCGCAAGGTAGGCTCGCTCGCCGTGGCGAACCCGGTGCTCCTGGTGGCGCTCCACAAGAGCATGGGGCTCACGACCGACCCGTCGCAGCGGCCGGAGGACAAGCCGATCGGGCGAGGGGACACGTACCTCATCATGTGTCCGGCGTGCCGGCGCGAGGTCTACCTGACGGAGGACTGGCAGGGGTAGGGGGCCGGCCCCCGAGCGCGGCGCCTGCGGGCGGCGCGTGGGGGCGGTTCCCGGGACGGGACGACGGGCCGGGTGCCGTCGGGACACGATCAAGAGAAACGAGAGAGGCGGGCTCCGGGTGGGGCCCGCCTCCTGCGTCGGGGCTATTGGCTTCGCTGTGCGGGGATGTACGAGGCTCTTGATGAGCGTGCTCGGCTGAAGGAGCTCGAGCGCGAGAACCGCGAGCTGAGGCGTGCGAACGAGATTCTGCGGAAGGCGTCGGCTTCTTTCGCGCAGGCGGAGCTCGACCGTCGACCGAAGTGATGGTGTCGTTCACAGACGGACACCGCGAGGCTCACGGGGTCGAGCCGATCTGCGCCGTGCTGCCGATCGCCCCGTCGACCTACTACGAGGAGAAGGCGCGTCAGGCCGATCCTGAGCGTCTGCCGCGGCGCGCGAAGCGGGACGCGATGCTGCGGGACCACATCCGCCGGGTGTGGGACGAGAACCTCGAGGTCTACGGAGCGCGCAAGGTGTGGCGGCAGCTGAAGCGGGAGGGCATCGAGGTAGCGCGGTGCACCGTGGAGCGCCTGATGCGGGATATGGGCCTTCAGGGCGCTGTCCGGGGCCGGACGTTCAGGACCACGATCGCGGACGATGCTGCCACTCGACCGGCGGACCTGGTGAACCGTGACTTCACCGCGACGCGTCCGAACCGACTGCGGGTGGCGGATCTGACCTACGTGGCCACCTCGAGGGGGTTCGTGTGCGTGGCGTTTGTGATCGACGCGTTCTCGCGCAGGATCGTGGGCTGGCGCGCATCGGGCTCCCTGCGGACCGATCTGGCTCTCGACGCCCTGGAGCAAGCTCTCTGTGCCCGCCCGGACACCGATCGCCTCGTGCACCACAGCGACCGGGGCGTGCAGTATCTGTCGATCCGATACACGGAGCGTCTGGCGGATGCGGGCATCGAGCCTTCGGTCGGCAGCGTCGGTGACTCCTACGACAACGCCCTCGCAGAGACGGTGATCGGACTGTACAAGACGGAGGTGATCCGCCGCCGGGGGCCGTGGCGTCATCTCGAGGCGGTGGAGTTCGCCACGCTCGAATGGGTGGACTGGTTCAACAACCGTCGGCTGCTCGAGCCGATCGGGAACGTGCCACCGGTGGAGTTCGAAGAGGCGTACCATCACAGTCAGGAACTCCCGGCCATCGTGGCCGGACTCACACAACCGGGCCTCCGGAGAAGCCGGGGCGGTTCAAGCACTGGCGTGTCGCCTTTCGGCGACGCTGCTTCACCAACAGGGGTCAACTCGAACGCTCCCTGGCAGGCTTCCTCAGGTTCTACAACGACGAACGTACGCATCGTGGTTACCGAACTCGCGGCCGCACACCCTCGGAGATCTTCTGGGGAGCGCTCGGCCGATCACACTCTCGGGAGGTGTAATGTGTCAACTCCCTTCCGGAACTGGACACACTGAGCGATAGATCCACGCTCCCTCACCGGGCCGCTCCACTTCGTACACGAGATCCAGCTCCAGACCCAGTGCGAGGATGTGGTCACGCTCGTAGCGATTCATAGCCACGAAGAAGACCCCTGCATCTCCATTCTCGCGATACCACCGAAGGTTGTGAACGTCCACGAGTTCTGCTCCGTGCAGGCGCAGCAGCATCTGCACCTGCTGACCGACCATCGTCTTCTGACGACGGACGCCGTCGATGGCGCGGGCGTCGCGCACGTCCCGTCCGTAGGCGATCCCCAGCTCATTGTAGTCGAGGATGATGATATGCTGTCCCTCCGCAGATAGGTGATCCCGCGTGAACAGAACGACGTCGCGGAAGTTCTGCCGAGCTGCCGAGAGGACTGACAACGCCTGGAGTCGCGCCCGAACCGCTGGGGCCTCGGCGAACATCGCAACACAGACCAGCGCCGCGACTAGGCCCCACGTGGCGCGCGCGAACACGGGTCGCAGGCGCTGCAGATCAGATTTCAGTCCCTCCAGAAACTCCGCTGCCGCGACGCCGAAGAGCACGGCCAGACCGAACGACGCTTCTACTAGATACGTCCGAGTCATCGTGTCCGCCGTCAGTATTGCGATGAGAGGAAGAGCGGCCCACACCGCCGCAGCAGAAGTCGCCGCTCGCGAGGCGACGATCAGCGCAAGCGACAGACATAGCAGAGCCAGTCCCCAGCCGGGGTCCCCTGTCGCGAGGAGCGCTCCCGCCGCCGCTGGAGCTAGGAACAGGTAGTGCAGCGCCCGTGACGCGACGCGTCTGCGCTTCGCCCAACCGACGAGCGCAAGATACACGGAGGCGATCCATATCAAGACGCCATTGCCGGCCAGAAGCTCGGCACCATAGAAGCGCAGACGCCGAGCGAGAAAGGCAACGATAGCGGGAGGCCCTATCGACAGGTTGAGGGCCAGGCGCCTGCGCAGGTACGGCGACCCGATCGTTAGGGCGATCCCGACAACGAGCATCGTCAGAAGGACAGCAGCGACCTTCCGTCTCTGCCGATCAGCTATAGTGGCCCATCTCGTAGCGAGGAACACCGCGGCGACGGCCGGCACGATGAGCAGCGCAGGCTCCTTGGCAAGGCACGCGCCGATGTGCGCGAGAACGCCCCACACCAACCATCTGGTTGTGCGGATCGCCGCCGACACAAGAAGATAGAGCGACAGGTTGATGAGGAACACCTCGAGAACGAAAGTCATATCAGAGAACCAGAAGATGATGTAGCTGAGTCCCGAGAAGACTACGAGGTATGCGAGGAGCGACAAGACGGCCGCACCACGGGAGAAGGCGAGCGCAACCAGCTTGAAGAGGAACACAAAGGACGCACCGTAGATGAGTCCGATGACGAGCTGATAGGGGACCGGATTCAGGCCGAACAGTCTCCAGCAGAGCCACCATGCAAGGGTGTTGAGCGGACGAAACGACCCGAGGATTGAAGCCTCTGAGGGAATGAAGGCCCAGAGTGGATTGGGGTGTGCGGCTGACCAGTTCATGTAGTGGATGTCATCCGCGCGGAAGTACACGGGGAACCGGGCGGTTACCGTGACCGTCGCCGCCAGCACCAGTAGCACGATATAGAGCGCGGCGTGCTCTTCTAGATGGCGGGAGAGGTAACCCCACGTGCTTCTATTCACTGTCACAGTTCCGTCCTCGACTGTCCTCGGTCCACCTAACGAATCGCGAATCAGGCGCGAGCGCAGGCTGGCGCGACGGGTGCGAATGCAGCCGGCGTGACAGACAAGCTCGTCAGGTGCAAACGCCTGATACTTATTGAGGCCTCCCCGTCAACGTACCACTCGGGTGAGCTGACGTATCTGGAGAGCGTCTAGCAACGAACCAGA
>JALGVU010000292.1 GCA_025774545.1 bacterium
CGAGTCGGACGCGATCGTGACGCTCGACGCTGCGGGCCGCGTGACCGACACCTGGCACCTCCACGAGCACAGGGACGAGCTCGCCCGATGGTGCCCGCCCGAGGCCCTGACGTCGGTCTCGAAGGATGTCCCCGACAACGACTGGTCGCATTCGAACACGCTCGAGCTCATCACGGAGAACCCGATCCACGAGCGGCTCGCGGCCTTCCGCCCGGGCAACCTGCTCTTCTGCGTCCGGAACCTCGACTTCGTCGGGATCATCGACGGCGAGACGGGGGAGATCGTGTGGGGCTGGGGCCCGGGCGTGCTCGACCATCCGCATCAACCGACACTCCTCGAGAACGGCAACATCCTCGTGTTCGACAACGGGTTCTTCCGTGGCTTCAGCCGGATCGTCGAGTACGACCCGCTCGCGGAGAGAATCGTCTGGGAGTACCGCCCTGAGATCGCGAGCGAGTTCTTCTCCCGAGGACGCGGCTCGTGCCAGGAGCTCCCGAACGGCAACGTTCTCATCACCGAGTCCGGGAACGGGCGCGTGTTCGAGGTGACGCGGGAGGGCAGGATCGTCTGGTCGTACTTCAACCGCGAGCGGGACAGGAACCGGAGGGGGACCTTCTACCGAACGATCAGGTACGAGCCCGAGTTCGTCGAGCGCCTGCTCGCGGCGGGGGAGTAGCAAGTCGGCGATCGCACAAGGGCCAGACGAACGCGAGGGCGGGAGTGATCCCGCCCTCGCATACAGGGCCTTGATGGCGCCCCAGCTCGAGTCCTCAACCGGTGTCGTCTCGTCGCTGCCGAACTTCACCCACTTGATGTACCAGCCCGGATACGTGACCGAGCTGTCCGACCCGAAGAAGAACCCGACCATGATGTTCTGGCCGACGTACTCGGTCAGGTCGAAGCAGTCACGGATGAACGAGACGCTCCAACCGCCGAAGACCTCCTCGCCCCAGACGCACTCGGCGATGTAGGTCGCCGAGTCGAGGATGTCGTCGTACCCACGGAACGGGTAGACGAGGCTCCAGCTGGCTCCGCCGTCGGCCGACACCTTGACGTTGCCACCGTCGTAGCCCATCTCGATGTCGTAGTAGTGGCAGAGCTCCATGCAGTAGCACTCGGTCGTGATGTCGAACGGGCCGATCACCGCGCCCTCGCCGGTCTGGACCGGGTAGTCGCCGACCAGATTCGTCGCCAGGACGTGCGTCACCGGTACGTCGTCACACGCGACCGTCGGAATGCCGACCGGCGAGCCCCACTCCCACGGGATCGGACCGATGCCGCAGGGGATCGGGTACCAGCCGTCGGGGCCCTCGTTGAAGTCGACGACGTAGCAGGTGTTGTCGAACGGGCAGCACGGCTCTGGCGGCGGGGTGCCGCACTCGCCGATGAAGATTGCGTCGAACGAGCCCTGGGCCCCGTCGAAGCCCTGGTAGCCGAGGCCGACCGTGATCACCTGACCGACGGAGTACGCCGACAGGTCGACGCAGTACTCCTGCCACTGCCAGTTCACGGCGCCGTTGTTGTCGTTGAAGTAGTCCCAGAGCACGACGTCGTCGATGGTGACGAGGAGGTTGTAGTTCTGGTACGGCGTGACGGCCCAGTAGATGCTCGCGTTGGCCCAGAAGCAGAGGCAATCGTCGCCGGCCTCGATCTCGTACTCGAAGTAGAGCCACTCGTCCTGAGGGCCCGTGTAGGTCGCGTCGTAGAGACACGTGGCGTACTGGAAGCCCTCATACGCCGCGTACGTGCCGATCCCCCACGTCTCGACCGGGTTGGTCTGGACCAGCCACCAACCAGCCGGTGGCACCGTGCCCTCGAAGCCCTCGAAGTAGGCGCGTGCCCCGTCATCGATCTGGAACATCACGTCGTGCATCGTCCTGCTGTCGGGCTTGATCGGACCTGCGAAGAGGGAGCCCGCAATGAACAGGAAACCGATGATCAGAATCAGTGTGCGCTTCATTGGTGTCCACCTCCTGCAACAGCGTTGCTCGGAGAGAAAGACGTCAGCGGTCACAATCGTAGCGTCCCGCGGCACCACCTCCTCTCCGCCGAAGCAGGACGCGGGCAACCCCGCGCCTGATCGCCGGCCCGACTCTCGTCGACCCGGCATCGCGCGGCGGAAGTGGGAGCTCTCGTCCCCCCGCAATCCCGTCTTCGCGATCTGGATGACTTCGCTGTGGTGAGCCTACCCGACTGACTACAAGCCAGTCACACATGCCCATGCTACCGCCCTTTGCGTCAGGTGTCAAGGGAATCTCGGCGCGGTCGGGCCGCATCGCTCCCGCAGGTGTCAAGGGAATCTCGGCGCGGTCGGGCCGCATCGCTCCCGCGGCTCGCCGCCCGCGTCAGCTCGCCCGCTTTACCAGGTCCAGAACAGATATATTGCTCCAGAGTGCTGCCGCTGGCAGAACAGGGTATTCCTGCCAATCATCGTATTCTATGGTGGGCGCCCTGCGCGGCGACCGCAACGTGCTCGCGTGTCCGACAGCAAGGACCTCCACGTCGACGGGGCCGCACGGCTCGACGGCTTGGTCGGGATCGGCACCGCGTCTCCTGCCACCGACCTCCACGTCAACGGGGACGCGACGTTCGTCGGCACGTCGGAGGTCACGGGCACGTCGCGAGTCGATGGCGCCTTCGAGGTCGAAGGCACCGCGGACGTCACTGGGCAGCTCACCGCGCACAGCGCTTCGAGCAGACCGCGATCGTGAGCTCGACGCGGGTGACGTCCGACACGAAGATCCTGAGCGCGGAGAGCACCGGAACCGGGATCTACGACGTCGTCGCGGTCTACGGACACTCCATGCCGGCAGTCGCCTACGGTGTCGGCGGGAAGTTCGTCGGCGGGTACTACGGCCTCCGCGGGAGGCTCAAGGAGACGAGCCGATGTGTGGCGTCTACGGCTCCGCGGTGGAGGGAGCCTCCGGCTCCACGCGGTACGGCGTCCGTGGCTCGGTGAGCGGCGGGTCGAGCCACAACTACGCGCTGTATGGCAGCGCGAGCGGCGACGTCGGACTGAAGTACGGCGTCTACGGACGGGCCATCCATGGAGGGTCGAACTTCGGCATCTACGGCTACGCGTCCGGCGGGACGGTGTTGAACTACGCCGGGCATTTCAGTGGCGACGTCAACATCACGGGCAGCATCTCCAAGGGCGGAGGTTCCTTCAGAATCGACCACCCGCTCGATCCCGCGAACAGGTGCCTGTCGCACTCGTTCGTGGAGAGCCCCGACATGGTGAACGTCTACAACGGCAACGTCGAGCTCGACGGAAGCGGGGGAGCTTGGATCGAGCTTCCGAAGTGGTTCGAGGCCCTGAACCGCGACTTCCGCTATCAGCTGACGGCGCTCGACGCGCCCGCCCGAACCTGTACGTGGCCGAGCGGATCGCAGGGAACCGCTTCAAGGTGGCCGGCGGGGCGCCGGGCATGGAGGTGTCGTGGCAGGTCACGGGCGTGCGCCACGACGCGTTCGCCGAAGCCAACAGGATCCGTGTGGAAGAGGACAAGCCGGCGGAGGAGATCGAGACGTATCTCCACCCGGAGGCGTTCGGCCTCCCCGAGGCGCTGTCGGTCGACCACGAGAGGAACCAGGAGCCCGTCGAGGAGAGGTAGGCTCGGAACGAGGTGACGCGAACGCGCACAACAAGGGCGGTCACGTCCCCCGACGAGTGAGGATCCACGAGAGAACCACACGAGGGCGGTCGTCCGCAGGGACGGCCGCCCTCCTCGCAAAGCCCGCTTCCCACCGCCGCTGCGCTCACGAGCCGATCACCCGATCCGTGCATCGCTGACCACGGCCCAGAGTTCCGTCCACATAGCCGTCCCTCCGTGGTATACTAGTAGAGAATCCGCATCCCCTCATCCCTCGCACGATACCCTGAGCCACGGAGGTGGACCATGAGAACGGCGACCTTCCTGCTTGCGTTCGTTCTGCTGCTCGCGCTCATCGCTTCGACGCCCGCGCTCGCCAATGATCGGCTCGACTCAGATGGCGACGGCCTCGAAGATTGGGAGGAAGAGATCTACGGGACCGACCCGTTCGATCCCGACACCGACGACGACGGACTCTGGGACGGCGATGAAATCCTCATCTACTTCACGAATCCCCTCGATCCAGACACCGACGGCGACGGCCTCGACGACTTCGAGGAGGTGATGAACTTCGGGACAGATCCCAACAATGACGACACCGACAGCGACGATCTCAACGACTACGACGAGATCTACGTGCACGGCACGAATCCACTCGACCCCGACACCGACGACGACGGGCTTCTGGACGGCGAGGAAGTCCTGATCTTCTTCACGAATCCCCTCAACCCCGACACAGACGGCGACGCCCTGGACGACTTCGAGGAGGTGATGATCTACGGGACGGATCCGAACCAGGACGACACAGACGACGACGGCCTGGACGACTGGGAGGTGGTGGTGATCTACGGGACGGATCCCAACCAGGTCGACACCGATGGGGACGGCCTCACCGACTACGAGGAGGTCAACATCACGATGACCGATCCTCTCGTCGCGGACACGGACGGAGACGGGCTCTCCGACGGGGATGAGTGGTACCTCTACGGCACGGATCCCTTCGACGACGACACCGACGACGACGGGCTCAGCGACGGCGACGAGGTCTACGTGTACGGAACGAATCCGACGGTCGCCGATTCGGACGGCGACATGCTCTCGGACGGCGAGGAGATCGCGTACGGCACCAACCCCCTCGACCCCGACACGGACGACGACGGGCTCTCGGATGGCGACGAGGTCCTCATCCACGGCACCGATCCTCTCGATCCCGACAGCGACGGCGACGGTCTCCTTGATGGAGAGGAGATTGCGCTCGGCACCGACCCGTTCGACCCGGACACCGACGATGATGGACTCCTGGATGGTGAGGAGGTCAACACCTACGGCACGGATCCCTTCGACGACGACACCGACGACGACGGGCTCTCGGACGGGGACGAGGTGCACGTCCACGGCACGGACCCCCTCGCTGCCGACACCGACGGTGATGGGCTGACCGACGCCGACGAGATCCTCGTGTACGGCACCGACCCGCTCGACCCGGACACCGACGACGACACCTTCTCAGACGGGGAGGAGATCGCGGCGGGCTCCGATCCGTTCGACCCCTCGAGCACGCCCGAGGACGTCCACGACCCGGCGCTCGTCTCGATCACCGATGTCGGAAACGACCAGGGGCGCCAGGTTCGCGTGCGCTGGGAGCGGTCCGATCTCGACGCGGCAGGGTCGGCCGATCCGATCCAGTCGTACACGATATATCGGCGGATCGACTCCGCGCGGAAGACCCCGGAGGCGTCGGGGACTGCGGCCGCCTCGCACGCGCGGCGCCGAGGCGATTGGGACTTCGTCATCAACCTCCCGGCCGCGATCCAGGAAACCTACAACGCCATCGCCCCGACGCTCTGCGACTCGACCGACGCAGGTGTCTGCTGGTCGGTCTTCTTCGTGCGAGCGCACACGGACGACCCGGCTGTCTTCCACGACAGCGCCCCGGACAGCGGCTACTCGATCGACAACCTCGCGCCGGCGCCGCCCAGGAACCTCGCCGCCGACGGCGATCTCGAGCTGGTCGCGCTCAACTGGGATCCGAACGAGGAGGAAGACCTCAACTACTACGCCGTCTACCGCGACACCGTCGAGGGCTTCGAGCTGGGTGACCCGATCGGCTTCACGATCACGGAGGGCTTCGAAGACGAGAACCCGCCCGAGGCGATGGAGTGGTGGTACCGCGTGACGGCCTGGGACTTCAACGGAAACGAGAGCGAGCCCTCGAGTGACGCATCGGTCGTCGCGACCGGCGTCGAGGAGACCCAGATCACCT
>JALGVU010000293.1 GCA_025774545.1 bacterium
GCTAGAGCGTGCGGAAGATGTTGAACCCGAATCTCATGTCGCTCGTGCCGAGCTCGGGGAAGCCCCCGGGGATGAACTGATCGGTCGTGAGCCCGACGGCGTTCGTGCCGAACAGCTGAAAGACATGTCCGCCGATCTCGTAGTCGAGGCCGACGCCCCACGCGTCGAACTCGGCCTGGTAGCCATCCACGGCCGTCGTCCACTCGCCAATCAACGACAGGCCGCCCCCGATCCGCGCGCGGCCGGCGAGTCCGACGCCGAACGTGCCGTCCGATGACGACTCCCAGTGGTTGGTGTTCGTAGCGTAGACCGGGACGGCCAGGATCGAGAACCTATCCGTGATCCGTCTCGCGACGGGGAGGGCGACATGAAGCTTCACGTTCTCGGAACGGAAGACGTCCTCGCCGGGTATCTCGAGCGTGACCAGATTCACCCCTCCCACGAGCGACGCCGAGACCGGCAGGGCTCCCTGGTCGACGATGTCCCAGTCGACCGCCAGCTCGAACTCGTGGAAGAGATTGGTGTGGCCGACCGTCACGCTGAGGTCGTCGGTGACTCCGTAGCCCAGCGCGAGCATGATGTACGCGGGCCCGTTGAGTCCGAAGAAGTCCTCGTACCCGTCGGAAGCGGGCGGCAGGAAGCGATGAGACACCCTGAAGAGGAAGCTTCCATCCCCGATCGAGACCGTCGTGGGGAGGTTGACTACGCGTGTCCCGGAGAAGGGTGGATCGATGAGCGCACCGGCACCCGATCCGCTGGCCCGGTCGTCCTGTCCGGCGCGATGATGGGTGGGCGTCTCGAGCGTCGGTCTCCCGACCGAAACCTCTGCCAACGTAGCCTCGGGGATCACGGAGTCCCGCGCGCTCAGTCCCACGATCCACGCTTCGATCGTCTCGATCGCCTCGTCGTCCAGGCTCCCGTCACCGAGTGGCATCCGACGGCCGTCGATCCCGTTGGCGCCCGTGATCTTCATGAGGAGGTAGCTTCGTTCAGGCTCCTCCCCGTCGACGAGCTTGAGCCCCTCGACCTGACCACTGGGCACGTCGATCAACGCGTCCGAGAACCGGTCGGAAGTCAGATTCAGTCCGGCGGCCGCGGTACTCGCTCCGTGGCACCGAGTGCAGCTCGAGGAGAAGATGCTTGCGACCGCCGCAGCATCACCTCGGCCGGTCTCCGACGCGTCGATCTCGGCCGCGACGGTCGCGGCGCCAACCGCCAGCAGCGTCAGGATCATGATCGATCGGTACATCGCGGATCCTCCCCGGGTCGCGCCACGAGTCGTGCGCAACTCGAACCTCTGCGGCCGGCTAGTTGTCCTTCGCCCCCTGGTCGATCCAGTTCCTGATCAGCTGGATGTCGTCCGCACCGAGCGGCTGTCCGCCCTGTGGCATCCGTCCGCCGACGTTCTGGTTGCCATCGAGCCTGATGACCACGTAGCTCGTATCCGCGTCACCCGTGGCGACCCTGAGGAAGGCCGGTTCACTCGTCGAGGCTACGTCGACGAGCTCCTCCCGGGCGTCCCCGGCCGTGAGCTTGAGCCCAGCCTGTTCGGAGGCGCCGTGGCACGCCTGCGAGGCGCAGCGGGATGTGAATATCGGTTGGATCTCACCGGCGAACGACGGATCGGCGCTCACGCCTCCGGTCGGGCCAGAGCCGCCGTCGCTGCCGCAGCCTGTCAGCATCGCGATCGTCGTCAGCAGGAGCAATGGGACGATTGTGATCCTCTGCACGGGAAACCCCCTCTCGTGTGACAGCACGCCGGTCTACCGGAACAGCGCCTTGACCCGACCCCAGGTCGTCTCGAAGTCCGTGAGTTCATCCGCGGAGGTCTGGTCGTCTCCATACATGAGCACGTTGGTGTAGATGAAGTCTCCGGTGCTGAATCCGTTCCCGTTCGCGGCGCTGCCCGCGATGTAGAACGTGACGGCACCAAGCGGAGCGTCGGGCGAGGCCCAGTCGATTGTCCAGCCCGGTGACTCGTCTGGGGTGCCGAGGTCTGTGCCGACCGAAGTGTGCTTAGCATACTGGCGCCCGGTCCCGACGTCCACCGAAAGCTGAGTGCGCGTGGGCTCGACGATGATCAGGTCGCCGACCGGGCCGTCGGCGTCGTCCAGCACGGTGAGCTCGAAGCCCCATCGCATCTGTCCCGGCTGCGACACCTTGACGAAGAGGCTGATCGTGTCCCCCGGTGCGAACGTGCTCGGGGCAGCGACGGTGATCCGACCGTCACCGACGTTGAGGTTCCCGTGGCAGTCGGCGCACGTGCCCTCGCCGGGCGCACCCGTCCTTGCGTTCGGAGGTCCCCCCGAGAAGCCCCGGGCGGCGCCGACGGCACCCACGACGATGATCGCTGCGAGGATCGCTGCGGCTGTACGCATCCCGCACCTCCATCTCTGTGGCGCCGAAACGCCGGTGAGAGTCCTGGGCCACATACTCTTGAGGTGCGGGAGCGGGCTGCTGGTCGCAAGGTAGGGTCGGCCGGCCGGGCCCCGAGCGGCCTCGCCGGCCACTCCGAGCCCTTGCTCCGAGCGGTGGAAGTGATCGCTGGGCCCCCATTCGGCCTCGTCTTTGGTAGCGGGGGTCTGATGCGAGGCTACTCACGACGCGCCGGGGGAGAGACTCGTGAGAGTCATGGGGCCGCCCAGGAGCGGAAGAGGCAGGTCCACGAGTATCGACCGCGTACTCTCCGCGCTTCGTTCCGCCCGCGCCCGACAGCAGCACGACCCGACAGCTGTTGACATCGGTGGCGTGCTGCTAGATCAGGCGGCGAGGCTTGAGCGCGACGTCCATCTCGTTGCCGTTCCGCTCCCGAAATGGGAGCCTTCGAGATTCTGAATCCAGTAACCGGTGTTGATGGTACCGAGACGCTTCCCACCCATCTTTGGATGGGAAGCAATTCCCCCAACCCCTTCAACCCAACGACCAAGATCCAGTACAGCCTGCCCGCATCCGGGCGGGTCTCGTTGAAGATCTACGACGTTTCCGGACGGTTGGTCCGGCAACTCGTTCATGGAGAGCATCAGGACGAGGGCCTCCATACCGTCACCTGGGACGGGAGAAGCAGTCGAGGGGCCACGGTTTCTTCAGGAGCGTACTTCTGCCGCATCGAGTTCGATGACCGGGTCCTCACGAAGAAGATGATGCTTGTGAAATAGGGGCCGCCCCGAAGGGACGTGCGGCGGGACTTGATGTAGAGCACCATGTCGACGCAGGAAGCCCGTGCCTTGCGGCCCGGGCTTCCTTGATCTGGTAGCGGGGGCCCGATTCAAACCCGCGACCTCCTGACGCCTGCGATCTTTGGGGCCGGCCCTTTCCCTCCCTGAGCGGCGCGGTCGGGTACGTCCTACCTCTTCCAGAAACCGCGATGCAGCAGGATCAGCACCGTGTAAAGCTCCAGGCGGCCGAGCAGCATGCATGCGACAAGGATGATCTTGCCGGCAGCGGGGATGGACGCGTATGTCTCAGTGGCGCCGACCGCTCCCAGCCCCGGACCGATGTTGCCGAGCGTAGCCGCAACCGACGACGCGGCCGTCACCAGGTCGGGCGTGTAGAGTGTCATCGCGAGTGAGGCGACAGCGAAGACCGCCACGTAGATGATGAAGAAACCGGCGATGTTTGAAACC
>JALGVU010000294.1 GCA_025774545.1 bacterium
CCGACCGCTGGTCCGAGGAGGCCGAGCGGACGCGGCTGGCCCTCGCGGACGGCGGGACGGGCGCCTACGCCCAAGCGGGCGACGGGATCTTCTCGGGCGCGCTCGTACTCGACGCGCCGGGGCGCCACACGCTCCGGTTCACCGGGATGGGGGCATACGACGGCGAGCGCTTCCATCGCGTGGGCGAGCTCGTCGAGATCGAGATCGTGCCCTCGTGGTTCGTTTTCACCGAGCCCGCTGCGACGATCAACTCCCGGACGCGCCCGTTCCTGCCTCTCGGCGTGAGCCTCTCGAAACACGGACCGCGGTTCGACGATCTCACTGCGCGGGCGGTGTTCGAGGCTCCCGGCGGCAGGACGATCACACACGAGCTCGCGACCGACGATGGACGCGAGTTCCAGGGAGACGTCGCCGGGCTCGCGTCGCCCGGGCAGTACGCCCTCACCTACGAGGTCGAGGGTTACACGGCCGACGGCAAGTGGGTGAGTTTCGAGTCGAGACCGTACGAGTTCGTGCTCGAACGGGATCCGATCGACACGGTCCTTCTCGTTCTGCGGGTCGTGGTCGGGGCGATCGCGCTCGGCGCGATCGCGTTCATCATCCACCGCGTCTTCGTCGCGGGACTCGGGATCGGCGAGGCGTTCGCGAGCTTAGCCGCGCTCTTCACGAGGCGTCTTCACGGGCGGCTGGTTCCGTCGCACGATGATTCGCTCCGCGGCGTGACCGCGGTCGCGCTTCGAGGGAAGGACCTCGAGGTCACGCTCGGCGTCGACGAACGTCAGCGTCAACGACGCGGAGGTGGGATCCGAGAAGCAGCTCAGGAATAACGACGAGGTCAAGGCCGGCGACGTCAGATACACGTACCGTCGCCGCTGATGGAATACGCGCCGCGATCCGGGCCGTGAACGGTCGGCGCGGCGACAGGGGCATCGCTGCCGGGCTCTGAAACGCCCGGCGCGGCGACAGCGAAACCGCCACAACGTGATTCGGAGGTGCAGACAGCGAAACCGCCACAACGTGATTCGGAGGTGCATCGATGGCAAAGCGTGCCAGCAAGGAGAGCGTCGTCCTTCGTCCGACCGTGATCGTCGGGCTGGGCGGCACGGGATGCGACGTCCTGCTGAACATCAAGAAGCACCTGTGGGACGCGTTCGGGAAGGTCCCGGACATCGTTCGCCTCTTGGCGTTCGACACGACGATGTCGCACGACCTCAAGCTGACGACGAACGACGGCGAGAAGCTCGAACTGGACGCGGCCGAGTTCCACAACCTGACGGTCGCGGCGCCACAGTCGGTCGTGCAGCCGGGCGTGAATCCGCACATCGACCGGTGGTGGCCGGCGAACACCCGGATCAGCGCGATCCTGAACGGGGCCGGGCAGGTCCGCGCGCGCGGACGGCTCGCGCTCTTCGCGAACAGCGGGGACGCGTTCTCGCTCTTGACCCGCGCGATCAGAAACGTTCGGAGCCTCCAGAACGAGATCGACACGAGGAACGAGGACTTCACGGTCGACGGGAAGTCGCCGACCGAGGTCTACGTGATCTCGTCGCTCGCGGGCGGCACCGGGAGCGGCATGTTCCTCGACATCGGCTTCATGTGCCGGAGCATCATCGCCGACACGTGCAACATCACGGGCGTCTTCATCCTCCCCTGGATCTTCCAGAGCCTCCCCGGAACGCGCCTCGTGAAGCCCAACACCTACGGGGCGTTGAAGGAGCTCGACTACTTCATGGACTTCACCGCAGACAAGGCGTTCACGCTCGACTACGGCCGCACGAAGGTCTCGGCGAACGCCCCGCCGTTCGATCTCGTCTATCTCCTGGACGGCCGCAACGAGGCCGACAAGAACATCGACGACGTCCACCAGATGAACGAGTTCGCCGCGGACGGCGTCTTCCTTCTGGTCGCGTCGCAGACGGGCATCAGCAACGAGAACGCGATCGACAACATCAAGACGATGCTCGTCGGCCTCGGAAACGTCAGGGGGAAGTACTCGGGCTACGGGAGCTTCGGCGTCTCGAAGCTCGAGTACCCGGGCGTCCGCTCGGCGAGGCTCTCTGCCGCCGAGTACGCGATGAAGATCGTCTCGGACGCGCTCCTCGCCGGACGGTCCGATGGGACCGAGGTCGAGGAGGAGACCGAGGAGTTCATGCTCACCCATCGCATCCGAGAGCACGAGGCGAACGACGTCACGAACGCGTTCGTCAAGGGCAGCGACGGGAAACGGGTGCACGTCGCGTTCTCGACGGAGGGCACGAGCAAGGACAAGTCGATCGGGCACGCGCTTCCTGATCTCTACAGGACGCAGCGTCAGGGCAAGCTCGCGCATCTCGACAAGCTCATGAGCGACAACTCGGACGCGCTCCTGCGTGAGGTCAGCAAGGGGCTCGACGGGCACATCCACCAGGAACTCAGGCGCGCCTCAGGGATCGAGGCCTCCGTGGCTTTCCTGAGGAAGCTCGAGGCCAAGCTCAGGTGGAGCGCGTCGATGATGGACCAGGAGGTCGAGCAGCAGCGGCTCGAGCAGTCCGGGCTCAAGCTCTCGGACGCGCTCGCCGACGTCGAGGAGACCTCGAAGGCCGTGTTCGGGCGGGCGAGGAAGCTCCAGCTCGCGGTCGAGCACTACGAGAAGGTGGCGACGAGGGACCTCGAGATCGAGGTCGAGATCCGGCGGCGCGAGGTGGCGTCGCAGTTCTTCACCGATCTTCGCGCCCGGGTCCAGTCGACCTTGGCCGAGCTCGACACCGTGAAGGACGTCCTTCGGAACGTCATGGACGCTCTCGAGAGCGAGCGCCTCGATCTCATCACGGAGGAGCGGCGCGCGCGAGCCGGGACGTTCAGCGTCTTCGTCGAGCCGAAGGGCGAGCCCGCGGGCGCTGGTTCCGACGTCGGGGCGTCCCTGGCCGAGATGCTCCAGGCGCGGTCGTCGTCGATCCTCGATTGGTCGGGAGCGACGACCGACGACGTGCGCCGCGAGATCCTCGAGTACGCGTCGAGCCAGTTCAAGCGGCGTGAGACGATGCACATCGAGGACGCGCTCAAGGAGGACCGGGACTACCAGGAGAAGCTCTCTCAGGTCGGCGAGCTGTCGGTGCCTCTCCTCAAGCTCAACGTGGGGAGGATCCCCGCGCACGACAAGGACTACATCTCCAGGATTCTCATCTGCGGCGTGGGGAACTCGAGGACGACGTCGCTCGAGAACCCGGAGTTCGCGAACCACCTCTTCCCGCAGGGACGCAAGGTGTCGTACGTGACGACCAACAACGACCAGGAGATCGTGCTCTTCCACGGCATGGTCGGCGTCCCGCTCTTCGCGCTGCAGGACATCGAGCAGTACAAGGACGCCTACAACGACCCGAGGCTCGGGGACATCCCGAAGCACGCCTCGACCGAGTGGGCGCAGCTGATGCTCGATCTTCTGCCGGAGGAGCACGACCTCGCGAGCCTCGGGTTCGCGCTCGGGCAGGCGCCGATCTTCAATCGCATCCGCCGCGAGGGTTCGTGGTACTGGGTCAAGACCGTCAAGGGCGGGCAGATCGACGGCGAGATCAAGCTCGGCGCCGGAGGTCGGCGGAGCGCCTTCCAGCACTTCGCGAGGGACCGGGAGTTGGTCGACGAGACCATGAAGGCGATCGACGAGGTGCTCCAGTCGCACGGCAGCAATCGGGTGCTCGAGGCCGTCGAGACCTATCTCGGGGAGCTGCTCGAGTCGGCCGAGAACATCAAGTCCCAGGACGTCAAGGACGTCGTCGAGGACGAGATCACCGCACTGAGGAACTACCTTGGGAGCTTCGTTGAGATCAGATAGGGGGTTCGCGCCCGCGACGCAGGCGGGCGGTGTGATCCCGGCGATCCTCGTCGGCGTCGGCCTCGAGGGAGCGCGGCTCGTCGCGGACGTCGTGGCGCTCCTCGAGGGGGCGGCGGCGAGCGATCTGAGGCGGCGGTTCATCGCCACGGTCGGCGTGATCGGTCCTGACGACGATCGCCCGTCGCCGCTCGACCACGTCGCGAGGCTCGCGAATCCGAACCCGCGGATCGATACGGCGTCGGTGACCTCGGGTGGCCACCTCGCCTTCGGCGAGGAGGAGACGGAGTCGGTCCGGAGCAGGGTCACGAAGGCCGTGAACGGCATCACGAGCGCCGACTTGAGGGCAGAGGCCTCGTCGTCCGGGTACGTGGTCGCGCCGCAGATCAAGATCTTCTTCGTCTCGGACCTGTGGGGCGCGTGGGATCCGGCGGGCCTCTGCGTCCTCGGGAGCGTCATCAGAGAGAGGATCGATCAGCTCATCGGGTCTGGCAGGAACACCGGCGAGCTCATGCTCCTCCTTCACGACCTCATGCCTCGCGAGCGCGACTCGGACGTCACGAGCGACGAGGTCGAGGCGCGCGCCTACGCGAGGATGTGCGAGCTCGACTACCTGATGGGCGAGGGCGTCTCGCGATGGCGGGAGCAGAGCGTCCCCCTCTTCGAGCGGTGCTGGCTCGTGAGCGCCCGCGACGAGAACGGGTCGTCGTGGGGGAACATCAACGACCTCAGG
>JALGVU010000295.1 GCA_025774545.1 bacterium
ATCGTCGCTCTCGGGCGCCTCCTCGAGCTCGGCCGACCAGCGCTCGACGAGCGCCTGCCAGGACGACGGATCCATGAGGTGCGCCTCGTTGTACCAGACGGCCGCGTCGTGGAACGCGTTGGCGCGGGCGTAGATCTCGGCCTTCTCGCGAAGCAGGGAGTACTCGTCCGGCGCCCGCTCGAGCGCCTCGTCGAGCACACTCTGCGCTGCCGCGTACTCGCGCCGCGCCGCGTGCTCCCTCGCCCGCTCGATCCGCGACTCGACGTAGTCCTCCCGGGAGGAGCACCCGGCGAGGGCCATCGCGCCTGCCACAAGGAACATCACTCCGAACCGAATCACACGCTCCGACATATCCCTACCCCCCGTGGGACCGTGGGACGGTGGTTTCATCACGAAGCACGACGCCGAGTCCCGGCGCGTCGGGCAGGAGCATCCTGCCCCGGTCGATCGTCATTCCGACGTACGGATCGCGTTCGAGCAGAAGCCCGCTGTCGAGATCGGCGTAATCGACGAGCGGAGAGATGTGCGCGGCGGCCGTGAGCGCGAGCGACGTCTCGAGCATGCAGCCGATCATGGTCGAGAGTCCACGTTCCTTCGCCATTCTCGCCATTCGGACCGCCTCGAGGAGCCCCCCGCACTTCATGAGCTTGATCACGATCCCGTCGACGGCGTCCGCGACGACCGGGATGTCGGCGCTCGTCCGGCAGCTCTCGTCGGCGAAGATTGGAACCCGCGAGTGCTCTCTCACCATGCGGAGCCCGGCGATGTCGGTGGCCTCGACAGGCTGCTCCACGAACTCGACCCCGATCTCGGCGAGCGCCGCGATCTTCTCGAGGGCGACCTCGGGCTCCCACGCGCAGTTCGCGTCGACCGTGACGCGGGCGCCGGTCGCCTCCTTGATCCTCGCGACGATCGAGACGTCGGTCTCGTTGTCGAGCTTGACCTTGATGAGCGGGAACCCCTTCGCGTCGACGGCCTTCTCGAGCATGACCGGAGGCTCATCGAGCCCGATGCTCATCGTCGTCAGCGGGGTCGCAGCAGGATCGAGCTCGAAGTGACGATGGAGAGGGACGCCGTACCGCTTCCCCATCATGTCGTACGCCGCGATCTCGAGCGACGCCCTCGCGGCCGGATCGCTCGTCCCTCCGCGCGAGAGGAGCTCCGCCATGAGCTCGGATTCGTTCGACATCCTCTCGATCGCGGGACGCATGCGCTCGAGGACGTAGACGACCGATTCGGCGGTCTCGCCGTAGTAGCGCGACGGCGCGGCCTCTCCCGACCCAAAGAGCTCACCGTCCGAGAGCTCGACAATGACGCACTCGCTCGTCGCGCTCGTGGTCCGCGCCGTGCGGAAGACGTGCCTGGGGACGAGTTCGATGATCTCGTAGGAGATGCGCAACGGACGGCTCCCCTGGGGCCTGCTCGGCCGATCACGCCAGGAAGGGGTTGTTCCTTCGCTCCTCGCCGATCGTCGTCGTCGGGCCGTGGCCCGCGAGCACGATCGTGTCGTCGGAAAGCGTCAGGAGCCGCTCCCCGATCGACTGCATGAGCACCTCGTAGGCGATCGTGTTCTCTTCGCTGCTGCACGGCAGATCTGTTCGGCCCACCGATCCGGCGAAGAGCGTGTCGCCGGTCATGACGAACCCGGCCCCGAGAAGAGCGATCTGACCGACGCTGTGGCCGGGCGTGTGGAGCACGGTGAGGCGGACGGTTCCGATCTCGATGACGTCCCCGTCGTCGAGGAACGTGTCCGCCGGGGCGACTCGGACATCCAGGCCGAGCATCCGCGACGCGTTCCGGACCGGATCGGTCAGTTTGAGCGCGTCGAGCTCGTGGATGAGCACTTCTCCCCCGACCTTGCGCTTCAGGATGTCGTTCCCGGCCAGGTGATCGGGGTGCCCGTGCGTGTTGACGATGAAGCGCACCGTGAGCTTGAGCTCCCCGACGCGCTTCACGATCGCGTCGAGCTCGGTGCGGTCGGTCGTGCCGGGGTCGATGACGGCGGCGGTCTTCGTCTCCGGGCAGCCGACGATGTAGCAGTTCGCCTCGGCGAACCCGACAGGTGTGCTCTCGATCACGACCCCGGGGCCGACGTCGTGGACGGTCCAATCAGACATGGTGGAATCTCCTGAGCCCGCGCTCCGAGTGCGCGGGGCCGCGGGTGTCGCCGGCGTGGCGTGGCGGCTGAGAGAGCGCGGCAAGCCGCCGGCAGACGCGTGCGGCGAGCCTCCCCTCCGGAGAGCACGTGTGCCCCGTCACCCGCAAGCGGGATCACGGCCGCGAGAGCATCGCTTCGAGGAGAAGCCTCGCCGACTCCTTGTCCGGAATCGGCCAGGCGCTGGCGTGGCCCTCCTGGTCCTGCTGGATCGCGGGACGCAGAACGGGGAGACCGACGCAGGAGGGACATCCGTGCTCGCAGCCACACTCGTTCACGAGTTCCAGGCACCCCGCGAGAAGCTCCTCGATCCTGTGGTAGCCGGTCTCGGCGAACCCCAGCCCGCCATCGTAGCGGTCGTAGAGGAACATCGTGGGGGAGCCCGTGTTGCTGCTGTCTACTATACCCCCAATGTCGCGGCGGTCACACATCGAAAAGAGCGGGAGCACCGAGATGGCCATGTTGCGGACGCCCACGAGCCCCTCGACGGGGTTCCTGCCCATCGAACGGACGTGGTTCATCGCGTCCTTCGGAGGCACGAGCCAGAGGGCGGCGGTCTCGAGGTGGAGCGACGGCAGATCGAGGTTGCACCACCCGATCGAATCGAGCTGGTAGAACTTGATCTTCTTGAACGCCGTCGTCGCCCACGTGACCGTGGCGTCCCCGAAGAAGACGTCGCTGCCCCGCCACTCCTTCCTCGTCCTCTCGCGCTGGGCCCTGATGGACGACTCGAGAATGGGCTGCGTGTAGTAGTCGACCTCGCGCTTCTCGACGTACGCGATCTTCTGCTCGAGATCGAGCTCGCGCACGAAGTACGTCTCGCCCTCGTGCAGGTAGATCGCCTCGGGATAGACGAGCTCGAGGGCGCTGATCCCGTCGACCATGCCGATCACGGAGTTCTCTTCCGTGACGTCGAGGATCGTGTAGGTGTCGTCGGAGATCGTCCGGAGTCCCACCTCTCTCGCGGGGAACGTCGTCTTCGACCAGTAGTGCCGTCCGTCGATCTCCTTCACCTCCTCGAACTCCTCCATGAGCGCGAGGATCGGCTGCGTGAGATCGCCGAAGAGCGGCTCGTCCTCCTCCCCGAGCGGAAGCTCGAACGCCGCGCAGCGGAGGTGCTTCGAGAGGATGTACTTGTTCTCGGGGTCGATGACCGCGTTCTCGGGAGACTGGCGGAAGAAGTACTCCCCGTGACGCATGAGATACTGGTCGATCGGGTCGTTGTAGCCGACGAGCACGGCGAGCGACTCGTCCGAGGCCCGTCCCGCGCGGCCTGCCTGCTGCCACGTGCTCGCAATCGTCCCCGGGAACCCGACGATGATCGCGGCGTCGAGGCTCCCGACGTCGATCCCGAGCTCGAGCGCGTTCGTGCTCGCGACGCCCATGAGCTCACCCGAGAAGAGCTGTCGCTCGATCTCGCGCCGCTCCTCCGGAAGGTACCCTCCGCGGTAGG
>JALGVU010000067.1 GCA_025774545.1 bacterium
GAGATCGCGGCGGGGAAGAGACAGGAGAGTCCGGTGGAAGCGACTCCGCTGCCCGGCTACGCTTTCTTCGAGGGACACATCGTGCCGTTCGAGGACGCGCGCCTTCACATCCTCACGCACACGTTCAACTACGGAACCGGTGTCTTCGAGGGGATCCGGGGCTACCAGAGCGAGAGGCACGGAGATCTCTATCTCGTGCGGCTCAGAGAGCACATCGAGCGCCTCGCGGTCAACTGCAAGATCCTCATGCTCGATGCCGGCTACACGGTCCCCGAGATCATGGACGTCTGCATCGAGCTCGTGCGGAAGAACGGGTTTCACTGTGACGTGTACGTGCGGCCGATCGTCTACTGCTCTGCTCTGAGGGTCGGTCCGGGCATGAACGAGGAGCAGGCGCTCGCCATCTACAACATCGAGATGGGCCACTACCACGATCCATCCCGCGCGATCGACGTGATGATCTCGAGCTGGCGGAGGACGGTCGACAACGCCATCCCCGCGCGCGGCAAGATCAACGGCGCCTACGTCAACTCGTCGCTCGCGATCACCGAGGCGAGGCGGGCCGGCTACGACGACGCGATCCTACTGAACGAGGACGGGCACGTGAGCGAGGGATCCGTCATGAATCTCTTCATGAAGCGCAACGGTCGCCTCATCACGCCACCCGTGACCGACAATATCCTCGAGGGCATCACGCGGGCCGACGTCATGACGCTCGCCCGCGAGGAGCTCGGGATCGAGGTTGAGGAACGCTCGATCGACCGCACCGAGCTCTATCACGCCGACGAGATCTTCTTCTGCGGCACGGGCGCGAAGATTCTGGGTGTCGCGTCCGTCGATCGCAGGGAGGTCGGGACGGGGAGCGTCGGCGCGACGACGCGCGAGCTGCAACGGATCTACGACGAGATCGTCCACGGGGACAACCGACGCTACGCCGACTGGCTGACGCCGGTCTACGCGGGGTAGCGCGGTCCCGGGCGATCCGCTCCGAGGTTCGTCGAACGAGGCCCCCGCTGCATGCGGGGGCTCCGCTTCGTCCGGACCCGGTTTCGTTCGGGGGCCTCATCTTCATCCGGGCGCCCGGCGATCGCCCCGCGCCTGCAACCATCCTCCTCTCACCGAGTCAGACTATGCGCGCGGCGGGCCCCGCGCGTGGTATCCTCGGCGGCGGTCCCATCCGCCCACGTCCGTTCCGGAGGCTGCTCTTCATGAAGATCCCGCGAATCGGTGTCGTTCTTGTCCCCGTCCTCCTGCTCGTCGTTCTGGTGTCCGGCTGCAGCCGATCGATCGACGGCGTGACCGCCGACTACGAGGCGGCGAGGGCCGCCGATCCCGCGCTCACGGAGTTCCGGTGGGACGGGCTCGACCGCGCCGAGCGCGAGCGGCTCGACGGCCTCTCGGTGGCGCTCGAGGAGCTCCAGAGGAACCTCCGGATCGTCGGGATGTCCGCGGCCGTCGTGCGTGGCCAGGAGCTCGTGTGGGCGAGGGGCTACGGGTTTGCGGACATCGAGCGGGGGATCCCGGCCGCGCCGAGCACTCCGTACTGCCTCGCGTCTCTGACGAAACCGTTCGCGGCAGCGCTTCTCCTTGGGCTCGTCGAGGAGGGGAACATCGATCTCGACGATCCGGTATCGGACTACGGCATCCGGATCGCAAGTCCCGGCGTCGTCCGCGTGCGGCACCTCCTTTCGCACACGTCGTCGTTCCGGCCCGGCGCCTACTACCGGTACGACGGTGATCGTTTCGCGCGGCTCGACCACGTCCTCGCGCACGCGACGGGCAGCACGTTTGGGACCCTCGTGAGAGAGAGGATCATCGAGCCGCTGGGGCTCGCCGACACCGCGCCCGGGCTTCTCGAGATCGCGGTGATGAAGGAATTCCTCGACTCGCGCGCGGAGGGTTCGACCGCGGTCCGCGACCCGGACGGGGTCCCCTACGAGCTCGGCGATCTCACCGACGACGATGACCCGAACATCGCAGCCACGGCGGGAGTCGCTCTCGCGCTCGCGGCGACCGTCATCGATACCGGCGAGTTCGATCTGTCGTTCTTCCCGCATCTTCCTGTCGACGAAGCAACGCTCGAGAGCTTCCAGGAGTTCTGGAGCAGCCGCGAGATCGTCACGGAGCCCTACGACCGTCTCGCGAAGCCGTACGCGCTCTCCGGTGATCTCACCGTCGTGCCCGACCGGTACGTGACGAACGGGAGCCCCTCCGCCGGACTCGTGAGCTCGGTCGTCGATCTCGCCAGGTTCGATGCGGCGATCGATTGGTATCTTCTCGTCAGCCGGGCGACGCAGGACCTCGCGTTCACACCGGTCGTCACGACCGCCGGGGACACGCTGCCGTACGGGCTCGGGTGGTTCACGCAGCGCTACCGCGGGAAGACGCTCCGTTGGCACTACGGCCACTGGCGCGCCTGCTCGACCCTGATCGTCAAGGTCCCGAGCGAAGAGACGACATTCGTTCTCCTCGCGAACACCGACGCCTTGAGCCGGCCGTTCCCGCTCGGTGCCGGCGACCTCCTCGACTCGCCGGCCGCGCTCCTCTTCCTTCGACACATGATCTTCGATCGCGGCGAGGGGCCGGCCGTGCTCGACTGGCTCGCGTCTCCCGATGATCTCGCTCGTGCGGTCGGTGCCGTGTCGGATCCCGTGGAGCGCGACCTCTTGAGGCGGGAGCTTGCAGCCGCGGCCGGCGCCGCCGGGGCCGGGTTGCTGGGCGACCGGGCGCCCGAGGAGTTCTTTCGGGCGCTCGCTGACGCGTCCTGCGAGGAGTACATCTCCACCGTCGATCTCCCGGTGCTCGCGCGGATCGCCGACGTTGGCAGCGGGGAGCATCGCACCGAGGAATTCGTGCTCGACGAGGCCCGGCGGGTCCGCGTCTTCGCGACTGGGGAGGGCTTGAGCGACGTCGTCTGGGACTACGGCTGGATCGAGGACGCGGCCACCGGCGAGACGGTCTGGTTCTCGAGCGCGCTCGGCTCGCGCGCGGCCGGCGGAGCGGCCAAGAACCGGCGAACGGAGACGTCGATCGATCTTCCGGCGGGAGCGTATCGCCTGCACTACAGGACCGACGCCTCGCACGCGTTCGGCGACTGGAACGACGCGCCGCCGGACGACGGCTTCTGGGGCGTCGTGGCGTGGGACGACGGTCCCGCCGAGATGGCGGCGGGCACGTCGTGGGAGCGCGCCGAGAGTCCGGAGGATCTCGGGTGGTCGAGCGCGTGGCTCGATTCGGTGGGGACGAAGCTCAGCGAGGCCGGATCGGCCGCGTACCTCGTCGTCACCGACGGCAGGATCGTCTACGAGTGGGGCGACGTGAGCTACCCCTTCCGGTGCCACTCGGTGCGGAAGAGCATCATGAGCGGCCTCTACGGTCCGTACGTCGTTGAGGGCGCCATCGATCGAGACGCGACGCTCGCTGACCTCGGGATCGAGGAGAGCCCGCCCCTCACGGAGACCGAGCGCACGGCAACGGTCGCCGACCTCCTGAAGGCCCGCTCCGGCGTCTACATCGCGGCGATGGGGGAGACGCCCGCGATGGAGGCTCAGCGCCCCGAGCGAGGCAGCCACGAGCCAGGGACCTTCTGGTACTACAACAACTGGGACTTCAACGTGCTCGGGATGATCTTCGAGCGGGAGACCGGTGAGGAGATCGGCGACGCGTTCTACGTTCGGATCGCGGAGCCGATCGGGATGGAGGACTACTCGCCGGGCCACGTGACCTACCAGCACCAGGCGCGACGTTCGATCCATCCCCGGTACGAGTTCCGGATGTCGGCCCGCGATCTCGCGCGGTACGGGCAGCTCTGGCTTCAGAAGGGTAGATGGAACGGAAGCCAGGTCATCCCCGTGGATTGGGTCGAGGAGGCGACGACGAACTACTCGCACGGCACGGGCTCCGCCGGCATCGGGTACGGGTACATGTGGTGGGTGGTCGGGGACGACGCGCTCGACGCCAGCTGGCCGCCGGGCTCGTACCTCGCGGCGGGCCACGGCGGGCACTACATGCTCGTCATCCCCTCGCTCGATACGATCATCGTCCACCGCGCGAACACAGATCTTCCTCCCGAGAACATGGTGTCTGACCAGGCGAGCTTCGCGATCATAGCGCAGACCTTGGCCGCCCGCCTCGCGGTCGAGGTCGCGGGGGTGTCGCTCGACGAGTGACGACGATGGCCGATGGCCGACCGCCGCGGCGTCCGATCGTCGCGTGCCCGGGTGGAATGAAGGCGCCGCTCCGAGAGCGGCGCCTTCGTTTCGCGTGGTCGTGTCCTGCGTTGTCTGGGGAGCGTGCGTCGGGCGCGCGGCCCTGCTCGGTCCGCTACGCCTCGATGTCGTTCACTCTCCCCATGAACAGAATGCTGCCCGTCGCGTTGTCCCGGATGAGGAACAGGAACGGGCGATCCGCCCGGAAGACGGTCTCCTGCCGGATGGAGAGCCGCTTCATGACGACGGCGGTCGCCGCGGCCGCCTCGGTTCCCTCCTCGGTCACCTCGACGAACGCCTTGTGGAGCACCATACTGATGTAGAGCTCGCGGGTCCCGTCGATGCCGGAGAAGTCCGCGGCGACGGGCGCGAACGCGTCGCGGATGCCGAGCTCCACGAGGTCGCGGGAGAGGTCTATCGTGTCGGTCGTCATCGCGAACCGCGGGAAGAAGACGGACACCTTCTGCGTGTGTACGTCCCCGGTCCAGGCCGCGAGCGTCTCGGGTGAGAGCCTGCGCTCGACGGTGCCGAGGCCGCCGGCGAGTCCCTTCCTGGGGAGGAGAACGACCATCGAGAGATCTCCCTCGTAGGGCATCTCGAGGATCTGAAGCTCCTCGGTCTCGGCGTATCCGAAGTCCGCCTTCCTGTGCATCATGCGAACCGTAGCCTTGCCGTGCGATCCGTGGAACACCGTCTCCCGCGTCGCGTCGGGGTCGAACTGCGTTGCCCAGAAGCCCCGGAAGTAGATCGCGTTCGTGAGGACGAGCGCGGTCGCGGGATCGAGCATGCCGCTCTGAATGAGGTCCTTGATCCGGTCGTTCGTGCGCTCCTCGACCCACGCGTTGATCGTCCTTCGCGCCCCCTCCGTGTCGCCGGCGAAGTCGAGCTCGGCGTGGCCGGCGCGGAAACCGGAAGAGAGCCCGTCGCGGAAGCCGTCGAGGACGGGCTGGCCCGCCTGTACCCAGAGGGCGTTGGCGACGCTGAGCTCGTACTCGCGCGCCGCCGGGTCGGCGAGGAGTCTGTTCTGAAGCCTCCCGAAGGCGTCGGTGGTCTTGAGCGGCCCCCAGAACTCCTGTGTGCCGGTCTCGCCGGCGTCGTTCGATTCGATCCCCGGGATCATCGAGTAGAGTCGGAGGACGGTGGCCATCTCCCTCGCGGTGTTCCCTTTGGCGCCCGTGTAGGTCATGGTGAGCGCCGTCGAGATGCTGTACGGGGAGAGGAAGAGGTTGCCGTCCCGAGATCGGAGACGAGCGTAGAGGTCGAGGGCGAACGCCGTGTTGCCGGCCACGAGTTCCGACTCCTTGAGACCTTCCCCTTCCACGCCCTCGGTCTCGGATCCTCCCGTGCGCCCGCAGGCCTGCGCGGCGAGGGCAATCACAAGAAGGCCGATCAGCAGGATCGAGGGCGATCGCGGTCGCAGTCTCATGTGTCTCCTCCTTCGTGTGCTCGGGGTGTCTGCCTTCCGTTGTGGTGAGCAAGACATCACATCAGACTCCGGAGGCCGGCGCGGTATTCGCGACGGCGGCGTCTCAACCCCGCGTACTGCGGGAGGACCCACAGTCACCCAGAACGACCGGCTCCCCGTGGGAGCACGGGGAGCCGGTGGGATTGGAGTCGAGGGGCGCGTCCTACCGCACGAGTACGATCCTCGCGCGATCGGATCCCGCGCCCGTCGTGAGATCGCAGAAGTAGATCCCGGACGCGACCGGTGCGCCGTCGCCGTCGCGCCCGTTCCACGAGATCGTGTGCTCGCCGCCGTGACCGGACCAGAGAGCCCGCACGTGGCGTCCGCGAACGTCGTAGATGTCGACGCGTCCGGCCTCGCGCGCAGGCAGAGCGAACGACAGCGTGGCCTCACCCCGACACGGCTGCGGCCAGATCTCGCGAATGACGGCGCCGTCTGCGATGAGATCGTCGGGCACGCCGGTCCCGAGCCTGATCGTGTCGACCTCGGTCTCGACCGTGTCGACCCCATCACTGAAGACGAAGAAGTAGGTGTGGTCCTCGGGCGTGAGCATCGTGTCGAGAGTGAAGGTGACACCCGCCGCATAGTCGTGGTCGGGGCCCGACGTCATGGCCGTGGGCACGCCGTCCAGGACGACGTTCCGCGTCACCGGCAGATGTCCGTCGGCGTCGGTGTAGGTAACGTGCAGGCTCACGAGATCGTCTCTCGCCGCCGCGATCTCCCAGCCCGGATCCGCGAGAACGGGAGCCGTGTTCACGCCGACCGAGGCGACGTCGGTCCGGCGGTAGAAGGCGTAGATGTTCGTCATGTCCCTCGCGTTCGCGATGTCGGGGAACGACACGCTGCCCGTGCCGGCGCCCATGGTGTAGTAGCCGCTCGGGTTGTCGGGTCCGAACTCCGGATGGGCATAGAGGTCGGCCAGGTCGCAGCGCAGATGGAGATCGCCGCCCTGGATGGTGTGGTCGACGTTCGCGATGCGGGTGTAGGTCGCGTCGCTCGTATCGACCACGTAGAGCCCGGTCTGAAGGAGAAGGGGCACGTCTGCGTAGACCATGGCGAAGCCGATGTCTCCGCTCCCGGCATCGGGGTTGTCGATCACGGCGGTGTAGACGAACCAAGGGCCGAAGAGACCCCCGGAGATCGGCCACGATCCCGTCACGTTCGAGAGCGTGGCGTACAGATGCGTGGACGAGTAGCCGAGCCTCGTGCCGTCGAGATCGAGGCTGTTGTTCTCGGGTGCGATCGCGTCTCCCACGGGCTCGTCGCCGGGGTCGACCATCAGGTTCGCGCCCGGCGGGAAGGCGTTCCCCGCGTTCGACGGGCCGCTGAACGCGGCGGCCGTGTCGTCGTGCACGACGAAGTAGTAGTGGACGTCGCCGTCCTCGACGGGGAAGGTCGCCTCCCACGTGCCGCCGGCGCCCGCGATCTCGGTCAGAAGTAGCTCCGTCCAGGACGCCTGGGCGTCGGTCGAGTAGAAGACCGAGGCCTCACCGGGCTCGGTCGGAGCGTCGTTCTCCTCGACGTCGACGTTCACCGTCATCGAGCCGAACGGCGCCGCGGCGCTGTTCCTGAAGTCGTCGAGCGCCGGGGGTGTCTGATCGCGGGACTGAAGGGTGAAGGGGATCGTCAGCGCGGCCAAGAGCGCCGCGAGCGACGTGGCGAGCACGATGGCCTTCATGGAATCCTCCCTGGGAGAGGCCGTCACCCCCGGGAGATGACTGGGGCGCGGGACGCCCGGAGGTCAGCGAACGCAAGGATGTGAACTTGTCCTCCTGAATTCTACCACAGGGAGACCCAGTTTCGATGAGGGAACGGGTTACTGAATTCCAGTCACGTTTACCGCCGTTCGCTCTCAGCGTGTCATATCGTATGATGACAAAGACCGGATGAAGCTCGGTCCTCCCGCGCGGGAGACTCACAGCGGAGGTGACAGCATGGACGAGCACGGAGCGGGCCCGTTCGGCAGGCGCTTCGGGGCCAGGCATCTCTCGATTCTCATCGGACTCTCGGCCCTCGCCTGGGTCGTGCTTCGCGCGGGACGCAAGCCGTCGCGCGCCCTCTATCCCTGTCAGAAGGCGGCCCTCTCAACGTCGTGGTGCTTCCTCGGAGCGCCCCTCGTGGGGTTCATCAGTTCGCGGAGATGGCCAAGACCCGCGCTCTGGATCGGCATCGCATCGATCGCCGCTCTCGCGTTCGTCTTCCTCGGCCTGCCGCCTCTGAGAACGGTCGGCGGAGAGATCTCCGCGGCGACGCTGAGCCTCCAGGCCGAGCGTGTCCCCGAGTGGGTCACACGGAGCCGCGGTTTCCCCGGACGCGTGGTGCACGTCGCCGACTCGGCGGCAACCTCCTGGGACTACGCCACAGGCTGGTACGGCGACTACGTCGACCAGGAGGTGGTGACCGCGATGGTCACGGAGGGCCTTCTCACGCTGACGGGACGGCAGACCCTGCGCGGCGCCTGGGAGGTCCTCATCCCCGACTTCCAGCCCGGCGAGAAGCTCGCGATCAAGGTGAACTTCAACAACGTGTCCTCGGATCCACCGAGCGGGAACGCGATCGACGCGATCATCGAGCCCGTGAACGCGCTCCTCGGTGGGCTCATCGACTACGGCTTCGCGCCGTCGGACATCACGGTCTTCGACGTCACCCGCTCGAACTGGAACCACGGCATCCTCCCGCAGCGGTTCACCGACGGCTGCGACTACGAGGGCGTCGTCTTCGACGAGTGGATCACGAACGCGCAGGCCTTCAGCGACACGGCAGTCGTGCGCTTCGACACGTCCTCGGGGCCCGGCATCAGCGACCGCCCGCTCGCCCGGACCGTTGTCGAGGCCGACTATCTGATCGACGTACCGGTCACGAAGGCCCACGATTACGCGGGGCTGACGCTGTCGTTCAAGAACCATTTCGGGACGTTCAACCGTTGCGATTACCTCCACAACTACGTGTTCACCTCGGGGTCCTACTGGACACCGGACTACAATCCGCTCGTCGATCTCTGGTCGAATCCCCACATCGGAGCGAAGACGGTGCTCATCCTCGGCGACTGCCTCTTCGGGAACTGGGAGCATCTGAACACGCCGCCGACGCCGTGGCCGTCGTTCGGGGACGGCGCCCCGAACAGCGTCTTCCTTGCCACCGACCCCGTAGCGGTCGACTGCGTCATGGCCGACGTCCTCACGGTCGAGGGGAACATCCCGGAGACCGCCGACCAGTATCTCGTCCTCGCCTCGGCCGCTGGACTCGGCGTCTACGAGCGCGCGGTGTCGCCGGGGGAGTACGCGCTCATTGACTACGTCGCTCTCGAGGGGCCTTTCTCGGGAACCGGAGTCGAGGAGGGGGAGGGGAACGCGCCGCGCCCGCGGATGATCTCTGTGACGCCGAACCCCTCGTCCGAGACGACGGTGGTTCACCTGAACCTGCCGCAAGGGCGCGAAGGACGAGCGACCGTCCGGCTCTTCGACGTACGCGGTCGCCTCGTGCGGACGCTCGTCGAGGACGAGCGGATCACCGGGTCCCGCGAGCTCGCCTGGGACGGCACGGACGGCACGGGGAGCCGCGTGGCGAGCGGCGTCTACTGGTGCTGCCTCGACTACGAGGGAGAGCGCCAGACGGCGCCGATCGTGCTCGTGCGGTGACGCAGGAGTCGCAGGCTTTCACAGGGGCCCGCTCCTGAGGCATCACGTCCGGGGCGCGCCTCTTCCGTTTCTCGACCCCTACCTTCCACGTGTGAGGCCTCCTCTTCGAACGGAGCCCGCCGCCGCGCGGCGGTCCTCCGAGCGAGGTCCACCCTGGCCCGGCAGTCATCCGACCGAGCCGATTCCGCCCGGCAGTCATCCGACCGAGGTCGACTCTCGCCCGGCGCTCATCCGGCCGAATTCCATGTCTACGCTTGAGTATGCACCCCTCCGGGAATACCATGGCGTCTGTCGGTTACCGTGGTGCACGGGTGCCGAAACGCCCAGGAGACACCTGATGGCTCTCTTCGATAAGTGCCGCGAGTTCGCCCGCCTGATCCAAGGACTGAAGGAGCGCCGCGAGTTCTTCTACCTGCGGGAGTTCGATCCCGCCGCGTCCTCCGTCGTCTCGATGGGGGCGAGAGAGCTCATCATGCTCGGGTCGAACAACTATCTCGGCCTCGCGACCCACCCAAGGGTCGTGGAGGCCACGCGGCAGGCCGTCGCCGAGTACGGCACCGGCGCCTGCAGCTCGCGGGTTCTGACGGGAACGACGAGTCTCCACGCGCGGCTCGAGCGGAGACTCGCCGAGTTCAAGGGGACCGAGGACGCGGTCGTCTTCAGCACGGGCTTCATGACGATGATGGGGACGATCAGCGCGATCGCGGGGAAGGGGGACCTCGTCCTGAGTGACGAGTTCAATCACGCGAGCATCGTCGAGGGCTGCCGTCTGGCCGGCGCCGACGTCGTCGTCTACCGGCACAACGACATGACCGATCTCGAGGAGAGGCTCGCCAAGTGCGCTCCTGAACGGGACAAGCTCATCGTCACCGACGGCGTCTTCAGCATGAAGGGGACGATCGCGGACCTGCCGCGCATCAGGGCGCTCGCGACCGAGTACGAAGCCGCCGTCATGGTGGACGACGCGCACGGTACCGGCGCCTTAGGCGCCACGGGGAGGGGGACCCTCGAGCACTTCGGGATGGAGGGGGAGGTCGATCTCATCTGCGGGACGTTCAGCAAGTCGCTCGGCACGACCGGCGGCTTCACCGGCTCGACGTTGGACGTCGTCACCTTCCTCAAGCTCCAGTCGCGGCCGTTCATCTTCTCGGCGAGCCCGCCGCCGTCGTCGATGGCGACCGTCCTCGCGTGCCTCGACGTCATGCGGGACGAGCCTGAGCTCTTCGAGCGCCTGCGGACGAAATCGGAGTTCGTGAAGAAGGGCCTCGCGGAGATGGGCTTCCGCCTCGAGCCCACCGTGACACCGATCGTTCCGATCCTGATCGGCGACGACTCGACGGTGTTCCGGATGGCCGGTGAGCTCGAGGACGAGGGAGTCGTCGTGAATCCCGTCGTCCCGCCGGCCGTGCCGCCCGGCTCCTCGCTCATCCGCGTCAGCGTGATGGCGAGCCTGAGCGACGAGGAGCTCGGAAGAGCCCTCACGAAGTTCGGGATCGTCGGTCGGAGACTGGGGATCATCTAGCATGGCACCTTCCATCCAGCCGTTCTGGAGTCTCGGGTTCATCCGCGCCTACGTCGTCACGATGCGCCCGTACCTCCTCTTCGTGTCGGGGGCGGCGGGGCTCGTGGGGCTCTCGTTCATCCCGGACCCCGCCACGCGCCGCCTGATCCTCGCGTTCGTGCCGCTCTTCTTCTCGTACGGACTCGGACAGGCTCTCACCGACTGCTTCCAGACCGACACCGATTCGCTGTCGGCCCCCCATCGTCCGCTCGTGGCGGGGGTCGTGTCGAGGCGTCAGGTCCTCGTGACGAGCCTCGTGGGTCTCACGGCCGTCGTCCTCGTCCTCGGGTTCCTGAACCCGCGCATCTTGCTGCTCGGCGCTCTCTCAGTCGTGGGGCTCCTCACGTACACCTCGCTCAAGCGGACGTGGTGGGGCGGGCCTCCGTGGAACGCCTGGATCGTTGCGCTCCTGCCGATCATGGCGAGGCTCACCGATCGGACGTACGACGTCGGGTGTCTCGTGCGCCCGGAAGCGTCCGGCGACGTCGCGTTCCTGCTCGCGGTGCTCGCGGTCTTCTTCGGCTACGTCGACTTCGTCGTGACGGGCTACTTCAAGGACATCAGCGCCGACCGGGCGACGGGCTACCGCACGTTCCCCGTCGTCTTCGGCTGGCAGCCGGCGGCGGTCTACGGTGACCTGGCGGCGGCGGCCGCCGCGGGGCTCGCGGCGTGGGCGATCTGGCTCGGGCGATCTGGCTCATCGGATGGAACGTGTGGAGCGCCGTCTTCTTCGTCACCGGTGTCGCGCTGCACGTTCACGCACACGTCGTCCTGCACCGGACGAGTCGGGAGGAGTCGACCGGCGCGCCGATCGCGAACACCGTCTGCGCGCTCATCCTCTACTGCCTCGCGATCGTCGCGGCGAACCGGATCGAGTGGACGCCGTTCCTCATCGCCTTCTACGTTCTCTTCGAGGTCGTGCTGCTGGTGCGGCCCGAAGAAGGCCAGGTCTGAGAAGAAGAGGAGGTACCGGCCCCGTGCACGTCTTCCTCAATGCGCGCGCCGGCTACGGCCGGGCGCGGGAGCGATGGGAGCGCGTGAGGCCCCTTCTCGAGGAGCGCGCGGGCGGGTTCGAGGTCACGGAGATCGAGTCGTTCGGAGGTGTCACGGACTCGCTTCGGAGCGCGGCCGGTGTGGGGGAGCGCGTCTTCGTGGCGGCCGGTGGTGACGGCACGGTCAACCTCGTCCTGAATGCGATGATGTCGCTCGGCGACGGGGCGCGTTCGGGAACGACCGACGGAGGGCGCCCTGCCGCGGCCGATCTCGTCCTCGGTGCCGTCGGGCTCGGTTCGAGCAACGACTTCCACAAGCCGGTCGGCGCGGGCGCGTTGCTCGCGGGCGTTCCCGTGAAGGTCGACTGCGCCGATCCTGCACCCCGCGACGTCATCCGGATCGACCTCGAGGACGGCGACGGGCGAGCCGCGACGCGCTACGCGATCATCAACGCGAGCCTCGGCATTACGGCCGAGGCGAACGCGAGCTTCAACGAGCCGTCAGGCGTAATCCGGGCGGCGAGCAGGATCTCGGTAGACGCCGCGATCGTGGCGGCGGTGCTGCGGACGCTCGCGACCTACCGGGACATCGGCTGCCGGATCGCGATCGACGGCGCAGACGAGGGTGAGTTCTCGGTCTCGAATCTGGGCGTGATCAAGAATCCACACTTCGCGGGCTCGTTCTGCTACGATACGCTAGTCGAGCCCGACGACGGCAGGCTCGGGGTCAACCTCTGCGAGCGACTGACGCCCTTCCAGGTGCTCACGACGCTCGCCGCCCTCAGGCAGAGACGCTTCAGCGGGCGGCCGAAGACGCGGATGTGGATGTGCGAACGCGTGTCGATCGAGGGGAACCGGACCTTCGCCCTCGAGACCGACGGCGAGGTCGTGCGGGCGAGGCGCGCGGAGTTCAGAGCGCTCCCGAGGGGAATCAGGTGCTGCCGATGATCCGGATGGACGACGTCACCGAGAACGTGTCGATCGACGCCTGGGCGCGGGTCTTCGCCCGATCGCCCGGCCAGCGCAACGCGCCGCACGAGTCGGACGCCGAGCTCATCGAACTGCCCGGTTCCCCCGACACCTACCTCGCAATCACGATCGACACGGTCGCCGAGGAGATCCGGTCCGGACTCTACCGCGACCCCTACACGATGGGGTGGGTCGCGGCGATGGCGTCCTTGAGCGACCTCGCTGCGGTCGGGGCGGACGCGATGGGTCTCGTCGTGTCGGTCGCGGTGCCTCCCGCGTGCGACGACACGTTCATCGGGGGAGTCGCGCGCGGGATGGAGGAGGCCTGCCGGACGCTCGGGGTCTTCGTCCTGGGCGGCGATTCGAACGCGACACCTGAGATCTCGCTCACTGGTTGCGCCGTCGGGACGGTGCCGAGACTCAAGGTCATGACGCGGCTCGGGCTCGAGCCCGGCGACGCGGTCTACCTCACGGGGCGCGCCGGCGCCGGGAACGCGCTCGGCCTCGCGCGGCTCACGGGGCTCCCTGACGAGCTCTTCCCGGAGGAGCGCTACCGGCCGGAGGCGAGGATCGCCGCGGGGCTGCTGCTGCGAGGCCGGGCGAGCGCGTGCATGGACACGAGCGACGGCGTCCTGACGACGCTCGACCAGCTCATGCGGCTCAACGGTCGCGGCTTCGAGATCGACTGCGATTGGACGCGCGTCCTCGCCGACGACGTGGTCGAGCTCGCCGCTCGGACCGAGACGCCCCACTGGATGATGGCCGCCGGTCCCCACGGCGAGTTCGAGCTGATCTTCGGCGTCCACGCGGCCCAGGCCTCCGGGCTGCTCGCCGATCTCGAGGCGGAAGGCGTTGAGCCGATTCGTCTGGGGACCGTCCAGGAGCGGCCGGCACTCGAGCTCGTCGCGTCCACAGGCCGCAGGACCGAAATCGACATGGCACCACTCAGAAACCTGCTCGACGTCGCCGCTCACGATCCCGAGCGTTACCTGCGGGAGTTCCGGGCGACAGGGAGGGCATCAGGCCTTGAGTAGCGACCCGCAGACGATTCACGGATCGATCCTGGCCGCGGCCGCGGTCCACCCGCAGCGGACGGCCCTCAGGTACCGCGACGGCCGGACGTACGTGCCGGTCACGTACGACGAGCTCGTCCGCTCGGTGGCCGTCGCGGCCGAGAGGCTCAGGGCCTTCGGGCTCAAGAAGGGCGACGCCGTCGGCATCTACTGCCCGAACCGGCCGCAGTGGATCGTGGCCGACCTCGCCGTCCTCTCCCTGGGCGGCATCGTCGTTCCCGTCTACCACACGCTCCCGGTCAGCCAGCTCGGCTACATCATCAACGACTCGCACATGCGCATGCTCTTCGTGGGGGACGCGAGCCTCTTCGAGGGAATCGCCGGCGTGCGGAGCGAGGCGCCGGACCTCGAGGAGGTGATCTTCCTCGACGACTGGGGAGTGCGCTTCGGCCAGTCGACGGGCGGCGCCGCCGGCCCCGGGCCGTCCGTCCCGCGCGACGAGGTCGAGGCCTCGGACGTCGCCACCGTCGTCTACACGTCCGGGACCACGGGTGAGCCCAAGGGCGTGATGCTCACCCACGGGAACATCGTCTCGAACGCCCGGGCTCTCATTGAGCGGTTCGGGATCACGCCCGAGGACTCGACCGTCTCGTACCTTCCGATCGCCCACATGTTCGAGAGGACCTGCGGGCACTACACCTTCCTGTTTGCGGGGGCGACCGTCGCCTACGCGGAGAAGCGCGAGACGGTCGTCGAGGACGTCAAGGCCATCAAGCCGACGGTTCTCATCGCCGTGCCGCGCGTTCTCGAGAAGGCGTACGAGACCGCCCGCGCGAAGGTCGAGAGCGGGCCGCTCGTTCGGAAGGGGCTCGTGCACCGCACGGTCGCCCTCCTGAACGAGCGCGCCAACCGCCGGTACCAGGGGCGTCCCGTCCCGCTCTGGCTCGAGATGCGGTGCCGCGTGTACGACGCTCTCGCCGCCTCGCAGTTCCGCGCGATCGCGGGCGGCAGGCTGCGGCTCATCGTCTCGGGTGGGGCGGCGCTCGACCGCCAAGTCGGCAAGATACTGAAAGTCCTCGGCTTCGGGATCATCGAGGGTTACGGGCTCACCGAGACGTCGCCAGTCGTGTCCGTGGGGGGCAGCGATGACCACAGGCTCGGGACCGTGGGCCGGCCGCTCGACGGCGTCGAGGTCGCGATCTCGGACGAGGGCGAGATCTTCGTGCGCGGTCCGAACGTCATGAAGGGGTACCTGAACAAGCCGCGGGAGACGTCGGCGGTCCTCGATCAGGACGGCTGGCTCCACACGGGTGACCTGGGCCGTGTCGAGGATGACGGCAACGTCGTCGTGACCGGGAGGATCAAGGACATCATCATCACGTCGTACGGGAAGAACATCGCCCCGATCCCTGTCGAGGAGCGGATCGCGCGCAGCCCCTACATCGAACAGGCAGTCATCTTCGGCGAGCGTCGCAAGAGCTTGGTCGCGCTCGTCGTCCCGAACCGCGAGGAGATCGAGCGGTACGCGCTGGAGCACGACGTCCGTTGGGACGCCTACGACGTGCTCCTCGAGCACTACGAGATTCGGGAGCTCCTGGAGGGCGAGATCGAACAGGCGAACGGTGAGTCGGCGTCGTACGAGCGCGTCACGGAGTTCGGCCTTCTCGCGGAGCCCTTCGGCCTCGAGAACGCCATGCTGACGCCCTCGCTCAAGCTCCGTCGTGGCGTGATCGCCGAGACGTACGCCGCCCGCATCGAAGCGCTCTATCAGGAACTCGAGAGGAAGCATGCACCTTAACGGGAAACACGTCATCGTGACGGGTGCGTCGTCCGGCATCGGGCGCGCGCTCGCCGTCGAGCTCGCCCAACGAGGCGCCGTCGTCACCGCGGCGGCGCGTCGCGCGGAGAGGCTCGAGGAGCTTGCGCGAGAGGTCGCCGACCGGCTGCCGGGCGCACCGCCGATCACGCCCGCCGCGTGCGACGTGACCGACACGGGCCAGGTGTCGTGGCTCGTGGGGAGCGCGGTCGAGCGCCAGGGTCCGATCGATGTTCTGATCAACAACGCCGGAATCTGCGTCTACGGCGACGTGGAGTCGACCACAGCTGCCGACTTCGAGTCGGTCATGTCCGTGAATTTCCTCGGGTGCGTGCGGCTCATGCTCGAGGTCCTTCCGTTCATGAAGTCCCGCGAGAGCGGGCTCATCGTGAACGTCGCGTCGGTGGCAGCGTTCCACGGCGTGCCGTACCTCTCGACGTACTGCGCGAGCAAGGCAGCGCTCGTCGCGGCGAGCCAGAGCATCCGGGCGGAGCTCGACGGAAGCGGGGTCGAGGTCATGATCGTCTGGGTACCCACGCGCCCGCGGAGGACGTCGCCCGGGCGATCGTGCGCGCGATCGAAGGCGGCGCCCGCGACGTCATCATGACGGCGCGCGGAAGGGCGCTGAACGTCCTCCGGGGCCTGGCGCCCTCCGTGGTCGAGCGCGCGACCAGGCGGATCGCGAGGGAGCTCAAGGGGGCCGACGGCGGGGGGGAGGGTTCATGAGCAAACCGAAGCTCCTCATCATCGTGCTCTTCCAGAACCTCGGCGACCAGGAGGCGTACTTCGCGCGCTCTCCGGCGCCGCCGCTCTCGGGCGCGCTCGTCGCGGCGCTCACGCCTCCGATCGTCGAGATCGAGCTCCTCCACGAGATGGTGCGTCCCATCGACTACGAGACGGACGCCGACTTCATCGCCCTCTCCTTCATGGATTTCTGCGCGCCGCACGCCTACGACGTGGCGGCGCGGTTCCGCGCGAGGGGAAAGAAGGTCATTGCGGGAGGGCGGTACGCGTCGACCTTCCCCGAAGAGGTCGCGCCGCACGTCGACTGCGTCGTCGTCGGCGAGGCCGAGCGCGTCTGGGCGCGCGTCGTCGAGGACGCGGTGGCAGGCAAGCTCGAGCCGAGGTACGACGCACCTTTCGCGCCGCCGCTCGACGGCGTCCCTCCACCGCGCTACGATCTGGTCGAGCCCGAGTTCGGGGTTCCCGTGGTGACCGAGGCCACGAGGGGCTGCCCGTACACGTGCAGCTTCTGTCAGCTCACGATCGAGCGGGCGCCGTTTAGGACGCGTCCGATCGAGGACGTGATCAACGATCTCACTGCGACGTCGAAGCTGCCCTACCACAAGCGCAAGATCGCGATGCTCTACGACAACAACCTCGGCGGCGACATCGGATACGCGAAGGAGCTCCTCGCGGAGATCGCGAAGCTCAAGCTGTGGGCGCTCGGGACGCAGTTCAGCTTCGACTGCCTGCACGACGACGAGTTCGTCGATCTCCTGGCGAGGGCGAGCTGCACGATGGCCTTCATCGGTCTCGAATCGTTGAGCGAGCCGAGCCTCGCGTCGGTCCACAAGAAGCACAACAAGGTGGAGGAGTACAAGGAGCTCTTCAGCAAGCTGAAGCACCACGGGATCATGACGATGACGGGGCTCATGCTCGCGCTCGACGAGGACACGCCCGAGTACTACGAGGGCCTACCTGCGCACCTCGACGAGATCGAACCGAGCATCATACTACTCTCGATCTCGATCCCCATTCCGGGAACGCCCTTCCACGAGACGGTGCGCGAGGAGGGGAGGATCATCGACGAGGATCTCTCGCACTACGAGGGCGATCACCTCGTGATCCGGCCGAGGCTCGTGACGCCGGAGCAGGTGTTCGAGGCCTTCCAGACGGTCAACAGGACGTTCTACTCGAACGGGAGGATCGCCAGGCGGTGGTGGCGGCTCATCGCCAACTACCGGTACGCACGGAACCCCCTCGCGTGGGCGTTCCACGCGGCGATCATGTCGTCCGTGTACTACAGGCTGTCGGTCTTCCAGAAGGACCACGCCGAGCAGCGTGTCTACCCGCTCGCGCGGTCGAAGGCGCTCTCTCCGTGACAACCGGTTCCCGCGGTTCACCATGACCGCGGCGAAGGAAGGAGGAAGACATGGCTCGGTTCACCCTCATCCTCGCGGCGGTCATCGAGGTCGTGTTCCGTGGGCTTCCGGCGATCTTCGGGTCGCCCGCCGTGGCGGAGATCTTCAATCTCGAGTTCCTGCCCGGGTTCATCCCGTACGTGCACGCGTTCGGGGCCGTCATGATCTGCCTCGGCGTGCTCTTCTACGTCGCGTCGAAGGCGCCCGAGAAGCACCTCCTCGTGATCAACATTGCGATCATGAGGTTCGCGCTCGGCATCGTCGCGCAGGTCGGCTCGTACTTCCAGCTCGGCGGGCTTCACGTCTTCTGGTGGATCCACATGGCCATCGACCTCGTGATGGTCGTCCTCCTCATCCTCGCACGCTCGCAGGCGAAGGCGCACGAGGCGGCGATGGCGTAGCGACGCCGCGCCGGCGGGAGTGTGCCGCCATCCGATCCCCAAACGAAACGGCCCCCCGTGGCGTCGCCACGGGGGGCTCGAACTTCCAGCCGTGGTCGCGTCTCGCGTCACCTGAAGAGCGCCTTGATCGCGCCCCAGGAGGCCTCGTCGACGACGGTCGGCTCGCACTCGCACGCGACGTCGAACGCCCCGATCGTCCCGCAGTCCACTCCGTCCGGGTGGTTCCCCGGAGCGCAGGGGGAGAGGTCGCACGGGGCGTAGTTGCCGGCCTGGACGTCGCAGAGCAGAGGATCGGTCGCGACGTTCCCGTCCACTCCGGTCGGGTCGGAGCAGAATCCGCCGTACCCGCCGCCCTCGTTCCCGTAAACGTCGAGGCAGCCGAAGGTCGGCGTCGACAGCGGGTCGCCGCAGACGATGCCGCCGTTCCCCTCGTTGAACGCGACGATCGAGCGCTCGACGCGGGGCGCCGCGCCGCCCATGACGTACATACCGCCGCCCTCGTTCGCCGAGTTGCCGACGATCGTCGATTCCACGATCTCGGGGGACGCCTCGCTCACGAGAATCCCCCCGCCGTTGCCGTCGGCCACGTTGTCGACGATGAGGTTGCGCTCGAGGAGCGCCGATCCTGAGTACCTGAACGCGATGGCGCCTCCGCCGCTCGTGCTGTGGTTCCCGCGGAAGACGTTGTCGCGTACCACGGGGCTCCCGGACCACACGGCGAGCCCCGCTCCCTCGGTCCCGGTGTTCGCGATGAACTCGTTCCGTTCGTAGACCCCGTCCGCAGTCTGGACCGCGACGGCGCCGCCGCCGAAGCCGGAGTTGCCCGTGAAGACGTTGTCGACGACGACGGGCGCGGAGAACCCCTGGACGAGCAACGCGCCGCCCGGCCCGCAGCACGCCTGGTTCGAGTCGAACAGGTTTCCCTCGATCTCGGGCGTGGCGCCCTCGGTGACGTGCATGCCTCCGCCCATGCCGCCGACGGCCGCGAGGAGGACGTTCCCGCGGACTCGCGGGGCGCCGCCCTCGATGAGGATCCCGGCGCCGGCGAACGTATCGCCCCCCGTGATCGTGAAACCCTCGATGAGAGTGCCCGCGGCGCACTCGCGGCACGCGATCCCTCGCGCGACATCGTCAGACGTGACGTCGATGACGGTCGCCGCGGGTCCGTCGGCCGAGACGAGCACGACTCCCGACTTCATCACCACACCCGCGAGCTCACCCGGCACGTCTTCCCACACGTCGGTGTACGTTCCGGCGGTGACGAGCACCGTGTCGCCCGCCGCCGCCAGGTCGACGGCCTCCTGGATCGTCGGCGCGTCGCCCGAGCCGTCGGCGTGGACGAGCCAGGTGGCGGCCCGGGCGGAATCCGCGCCCGTCGCCAAGAGAGCCAGGAGCACTGCCAGCCCCAGCGCGAGGGCGCAGGCGATCGTGACCGCCTCGGCCCGGGGCGCTCGCTCCGCGGCCCTCGCGGAGCAACGTGTCGTCTCTATCATTCGTCGTGCCATTGTCACCCCCCGTCGCGACGCCCGTTTCCCGGCGTCGCGTCCTCATCTCTGATTACGTCCGCGCGCTGCGGCCGCTAGCGGATCAGCACGGCCCGCCGCGTCCGTCGCTCGGTTCCCGCCGACACGTCGACGAAGTAGACCCCGCTCGCCGCGCGGCCGCCCGAGTCGTTCTTCCCGTCCCAGCTCACCGCGTGCTCGCCCGCGTCGCGGACCCCGTCGACAAGCGTGCGCACCAGGCTCCCGGACACGGAGTAGATGCTCAACCGCACCCGCCCGCGCTCAGCAAGAGCGAAGCGGAGATCGGTGCTTCCACGGAACGGGTTCGGCGCCGGCGGCGCCAGCCTGAGAAGCGAGTTTCCCTCCTGAATGGGAGGGTCGTCCTCGACTCCGGTCTCGGCGAGGAGCTTCTCGATGGTCCGTATGACCGCCTGCGGGTCGTATTCCCACGCCCAGTAGCGGACCTTCCCCTCCTGGTCGATGACGTAATCCTGTGGATAAGGCGCCTCAGGCTCGGGAACGCGGTACGTGATGTAGGTCTGGCTGCCGGGGTCCTCGAGCCCGATGAAGCGCATACCGTACGTGTCTCTGAACTCCGTGAGCATGCTCATGCCGCTCGCGATCTCGAACATCACGACGTCGTCCGTGCTGTAGCGCTCGTAGATCGATCCGTCTGTCGCTGCAGCCTGCAGCGGACAGATGGGTCACCACGCCGCCCCGAATTCAAGGTAGATGACCCTCCCGCGGTAGTCGGAGAGCGTGTGCGGCTGTCCGTCGGTGCCCAAGAGCGTGAAGTCGGGCGCCTCCGATCCCACCTGAGGGAACGTCGCCGCGTTGTTCTTGTAGATCATCTGCAGAACGTCGCCCTCCTCCGGGTCGTCGGAGAAGTAGTGGATCGGAGCACGGACCCCGTTGGTCCCGGCTACCGTGACAGTGATTTCCTCGCTCTCGCCCGGTCCCAGGACAAGGCTCGATGAGCTCACCGAGGTGTCGGACGGCGGGAGGATGAGGCTCACGTTCAGAACAGCCGAGCCGTTGTTGCGCACGACCACCGTGGTGTCGCGCGGCGCAGCGTCCACGCGCCCGAAGTCGATGTGATGCGGGTAGACGTCGATGTCGCCGACCGGATCATCGGCCGGTGCGTAGACCGCCATCCCCCTCCAGTCGGCCACGACCACCACCGTGTCGCCGTTCGAGAGGACGCCGACGTCGGCGCCCATGGCGTAGACGAGCGTGGCGTCCCACCCGGACCGCTCGATGGCTGCGGGGTCGCTCACGTCGAATCGCTCGGCGTACGGGTACGATCCGACCGCCAGGATGTCGCCCTCGAGCCCCATCGAGAACGCGTTCCCGAGGGTGGCCACACGGTCAAGGAGAACCGGATGCGCCGGATCGGTAACGTCGACCGACGCGATCCCGTCCGCCGCGAGCGACAGGAAGAGCGTCGCTCCGGCGATCTCAATGTCGTTCGCGAGCCCCGGGAGCGCGAGCGTCGCGATCTCTGTGGGCGTGCCCGCGAGATTCACGACGGAGAGCCCGAAGCGCCCGTTGGCGACGTAGAGGTAGCCGCCGCTCTCGACCGCGTTCCAGCACGCGTTGTCGGCGAGCGTGATGCGTGAGATCGGGTGAAGATCCCCGGGCGTCCCCAGATCGAGAACCTCTATGCCGATCTGGTGGGCGGCCGCGTAGAGACGATCCCCGAGACGCGCGCCGCCCTCGTAGGAGATCGAGGCGTCCGCCGGGTCGAAGGCGTCCAGCAGAATCGGCGGGACGCTTGAGACATCGTAGACCTCGACGCCACGCGAGTGGGTGAAGCTGAACGCGGTGTCTCCCGCCACGACGACGCGCCAGGCCGAGAGGCCCTTGGCGTTGACTCGTATGGGAATCGCGGGGTTCGAGATGTCGTAGGTCTGGAACCCCGCTCCGAGCCCGTTTGAAGCGTACGCGTAGTCTCCCACGACGTGGAAGTCCATCATGTGAGCGAACTCCTCGTTGTTGCGACCGAGGAGCCTCATACCATCGACGCCGTTCTGCGCCCGAGCCTCACCCGTGAGCGCCTGGGTGGCGAGCGCAACAAGAAGAAAGGCGGCCGAGGCCGCCGCGAAGCGAGTCATTTTCCTCCTCCTCTCCCTGAGGGGTGTTCCCCTCATTCACACCATCCCTGTGTACTTAGATGCGCAGGTGTCGAATCGGTCTCACGACTTCCCGCGGGTCGGGTCGGCGCGATCAGGGGACGCCGCGCACACGTGCAGCGCGTCCGCCGGTCGCCTGCGGATCGGCGCCCGCGGCCCACACAATTGACGCCACGTCAAGAACGTGGTAATCTGTCATGAAGCAACACGACGCCGAACCCGTGCTCCGGGAGGAAGCCATGCGCACACCGGTCCAAGCTTGCTGTGTCGGGGCGCTCGTCCTGTGCCTCGCATGTGTCTCCGCGGCCGAGGTTCCGGCCGACCGCCAGGCGACCACGTCCCTGGGCGATCCCGTCGAGTGCACCGAGGACGCGCGCGACCGGGTCACGACCCGGCCGTTCGCGGTCCCATCGCCGGAACTCCCGGAGGTTCGCCGTCACGCTCGGCCGGAAGGCTACGTTCTCGTCGACTCGCTCGTGGCGAAGATCTTCATCCCGCACGGGGGGGAGTACTGCATCCGTTTCGACCCCGCTCGCCGCGCGCTCCGGGACACGCTCGTCCCGTACACGCTCGCGCCGGCCGCGCGAGCCGCGATCGAGATCGCCCCATCGTGGCTGCGCGAGGACATGGAGAACAACCTCCGGCAGGTCGGGACCCTGCAACAGGAGGCGCTCGGGAATCTCCTGCTCGGTCTCGACGATCCTCGGACGATCGACGAGGTGGCGTTCTCGATCGCTCACCTCTCGACGGCCGTCTTCTACGACATCGGGTTCGCGCCGGAGGTCCTCGAGCAGAACGCGGAGTTGATGTATCAGATCGACGAGGAGCTGGGGTTCGTCGAGATCGTCGACTACGATCTAGGCGGCGGCGACTTCTACTCGACGACGCGGTATCGCACCGTCGTCGAGGGCGACACGACCGAGATCGAGATCCCGAGGGAGACGTACTACTGGTGGGTCGCCATGCCGAAGGTCTCGGACGAGATGGTGCTCATGGATGCGTCGGTCTACGACATGCACTGGCGCGAGTACCTCTACTACGAGAACGATCCGGGCTATCCGCTCCTGAGGAACGTGGTTCAGCGTCTCGACGTCGTGTGGGACGGGATCCGCCACGACTGGCCGGGCGGCCGCGCCTTCACGGACTCGATGCTCGTCGTCGACGCGATCGGCAACTGGTGCTCGCACACCGTGCCCTCCGCCGCGTCGGGGAACCGTCCCATCCAGCCGAACCAGATCGCGCACGAGCACAACGGGAACTGCGGCGAGCTTCAAGACCTGCTCTGCGCCGCCGCGCGGACGTGCCTCATTCCGGCCTCGTGCGTGATGGACATCCTCGAGGACCACGTCTGGTGCGAGACGTGGCTCGGTGACTGGCAGCCGTATCAGGTCGATCTCGGTGGCGGCCCGACGCACGTCGCCAACCCCGGCATCGCGTACGACGCGGACCACGGGGGCGGGAAGGCGTGCTCGTGCATCTGGAGCTGGCGGAACGACGGATACACCTACGACGTCGTGGGGCGCTACTCGGAGACGTGCACGCTCACCGTCTACGTCGATGATCCGAGCGGTCTCCCGGTCGACAACGCGGCCGTTGTCCTGGCGAGCGAGTTCTACTACGCACCGTACCCGCTCTACCGGGGCACCTGGGGGGAGACCGATCAGAACGGGACGGTCAGCTTCGTCCTTGGCGAGGACCAGAACTACTACTTACAGATCCATACCTCGATCGGGGACTACCCGGAGAGCGGCTTCGCGGAGCTCATCACGGCGAGCGTGCCGGGGGAGCACTACTATTTCGGCTGGACGACCACGGGTGCCATGCCTCACCTCAACATCACCGAGGCGACGCCTGGGACGAACGCGCCGTACGTGATCGAAGTGGAGTACGAGCTTCCGTGCGACGTCCAGAGCGGCCGCGACTACTACGCGAGTCCCATCGACTACTACGCCGAGATGCTCCCGGTCGGACACCTCGACTCGTTCTTCGTCAACCAGCAGAACTACGCGCTCTACCGTTTCCGCTTCCCGTTCACGGCGTACGAGCTCGCCGAGGCCGCCTCCGCGGCGCACGTGCTCTTCCACGTTCCGGCCGTGGCGGACTACTACTTCATCCTCTCGGGCGTCGAGCACCACAAGCTCGCGACCCTCGCGAACGTGAAGGCGCGGCTCTGGCTCGACGATACCGTCGGCGTTCCGGAAGACGGGGGCGCGGCGGTCGCGTCGCTCGCGAGGCCGTTCCCGAACCCGGCGGGACCTGGGGTGTCGCTTGCGGTCACGGTTCCTCGCGAGGCCGACGTGACGCTCAGGATCTACGACGTTCGCGGCGCCCTCGTTCGCACGCTCGCCGACGAGCGGCTCGGCGCGGGGCGCCACGAGCGACGCTGGGACGGCCGCGATGACGGGGGCCGCGCCGTCGCTGGAGGCGTCTACTTCGCGCGCATGGAGGCCGGCGGCACCGTCGATACGCGGAAGCTCGCGCTCGTGCGGTAGGGTCGGCGAGCCGCGGGTGAAC
>JALGVU010000068.1 GCA_025774545.1 bacterium
CGTGTCCTGGGTCAGGCACTGGATCGTTCCGACGTAGACCGACCCGAGGCCGTAGCTCTCCGCCAGGATCACCACGTTCTCCGCCGCGCACATGAGGTCGGCGTACCCGATGAGAAAGTGCGAGAGCGACTGCTCGCCGCGGAAGTCGACGTCGAACGCCTGCGCCCAGCGCTTCACGCGATAGAGATCGAGGCAGAAGAGAAACGAGAGTGGCGCGTTCCGAACCCACGGCTGTCTCCCGACGAGTTCGCCGAGCTTCTCGCGGCCCTTGGGTTCCTGCACGACGACGATCGAGATCGGCTGGATGTTGCCGCCGGTCGGCGCGTTGTTCGCCACGTCGAGGAGCTCGGTCACGATCTTGTCAGGAATGTGGCGATCCTCGAAGTTCCGGACCGAGCGACGCTTCATCATGATGTCGTAGAGATTCATCCAGCCTCCTGGAGATCCGTTGTTGGCCGCACGCGCGGGAGCGCGGTGCCGACCGGTCATCGCAAGAGCACCGTCCGGCCCGTCGCCCTCTCCCCCGCGGCCGTGAGAACGTAGAAGTAGACCCCCGCTGCGACCGGAGTCCCCGCCTCGTCACGACCGTTCCAGACGGCCGCGTGGCGTCCGCGCGCCGCCGGACCGCGCGCGAGGACGCGCACTCTCTGACCGCGCAGGTTGTAGATCGAGAGGCTCGCGTCCGCGCAGGGCGCAGGCAGCTCGTACACGAGCGTCGTCGTGGCGCCGAAGGGATTCGGGGCGTTCGACACGCGGAGCCGGCGAACCTCCTCCTCGGCAGGCTCTATCCCGGTCGCGCCGCAGTCCTCGCAGCCCGCGCCCAACCGTCCGATCAGGCCCGACGGCGCCGCGGGATCGATGCAGGGCGAGTTCTCACAGACCGAGAAGTCGTTCTGCCAGACGTCGCAGAAGAGCGGGTCCTCGGAGATGTTCCCGCCGCCGTTCCAGCCGCAGAGCGAGTCCCCGCCGGCGTTCCCGTAGACGTCACAGTATGAGAGGTTCGGTGACCCAGATCCCATGCACGCGATGCCGGCGCCACGCACACTGAACCCGAGGATCGACGCTTCGATCGTCGGCGAGGCGTCGACCGACAGCACGCAGCCCGCGCCGCTTCCGGAGTTCCCGAAGAAGGTCACGTGCCCGATCCAGACGGGGCTCGCCTCGCAGTAGACTCCGCCGCCCAGGCTCACCGCCTCGTTCCCGCGCACGGTCGACTGCTTGAGCGTCACCGCTCCGCCGTCGGTGCAGAAGAGACCGCCGCCCCGTCCGCTGGCGCGGTTCCCCGCAATGGTGCACCCGGAGAGCGTGGGCGTCGAGGATCGCGCCCACACGGCGCCCCCGTCGACCGTCGCCCAGTTATTCTCGATCGTGCAGTCGACCAGGAGCGGCGAGCTTCCGAGATCGCAGTGGACCGCTCCGCCCCGCGCGGCGTTGTTGCGCGTGAAGCGCCGCCCGTGTCGGCGAGCGCGCGAGTGATCGTGAAGCCCCGGAGCGTCGAGAGCGAGTCCTCGCCGCTCGAGAAGACGAACCCACGGCCCTGGTACTCGCAGTCGATGATCGTCGATTCCCTTCCGACCTGCGAGAGGACCCTGATGCTCTTCCCGAGGAAGTCGACGTTCGTGTTCCCTTCCCCCCTGAAGGTCCCCGGCCCGACCACGACCGAATCGCCGTGCTGGCACCCCCACGCGCCCACGTACTCGTTCCACGGGTTGTTCCACGGCAGGCACGGCGAGTCGGCGTGGAGCGTGAGGTCGCCCGCCGCACCGTCGCAGAACTTGGGATCGACGAACATGTTGTCGTAGAAGGTGCCGCAGAGGCTGTCGCCGCCCGCGTTTCCGAAGACGCACGAGCGCGTCGTCGTGGGATCGCTGTCGACGCAGGCGACCGGCCCGCCGCCCCCGCCGAAGGCGAAGATCGTGCGTTCGATCGTCCCGGACGAACTGACGAAACAGACGCCCGAGCCGGTGGTTTGCGCGGAGTTCCCGCAGAAGGTCGTGCTCAAGATCGAGACGGAGGCGACTTCCACGGAGATCCCTCCCCCGTAGTCCGCTTCGTTTGCCCAGAACGTGGCGCCCCGGACATCGGCCGTCGCGAGACCGCACGAGAGCCCTCCACCGTCGCCGGAACCGCCGGTTGCAGCGCGGTTCAGGGAGAAGACCGTGTTCTCGATCTCGATGGAGCCGCTGTAGCAGTAGATCCCGCCGCCGCTCCTGTCGGCGATGTTCCCCTGGAAGATGCTGTGCATGACGACCGGCGTGCTTCCGTCGCCCGACGCGAGCCCGCCGCCGTTGCTCCCCGTCGCTGAGTTCACGATGAAGTCGCAACCCGACACGACCGGACTTGCCCCCTCGGTCAGGTAGATCCCACCGCCCGCGTGGGCCGTGTTCCTCCTGAAGGCGCAGTCCTTGAACGTGGTCGTGCCGCCGATCAGGTGCGCGCCGCCCCCGCCCCAGGTGCCGCCCGACACGTTGTGGACGAACTCGCAGTCGTCGAAGACGGCGCCGTCTCCCTGACAGAGCACGCCCCCGCCGCGTCGGTCGGACGTGTTGCTGTCGAACGTGCATCGCGTGAAGACCGGGCGGGTGTCCAGATAGCAGAAGGCGCCGCCGCCGTGGTAGTTGACGGCGCTGTTCGATTCGAAGGTGCAGTCGGTGACGGCGGGCGACCCCGCGTCGATGATGTAGAGCCCTCCGCCACTGCTCGCGGAGTTCCCGGTGAAGTCGCAGCCTGTGATCTCGGGCGAGGCGTTGCCGCAGTACATCCCGCCGCCGCCGTGGCCGTAGCCGCTCGTGCTCGCGTGGTTGTAGTTGAACATGACGTCGGTGATGGTGGGATCGCCACCATCGCAGTACATACCTGCGCCGTGTGCGATCGTCTCGTTGCCAGAGAGGACGCAGTCGACGATCGTCGGCGACGACCCGACGCAGTAGATGCCGCCTCCGCCGGCGTCGTCGCTTCCGTTCGTGACGTGCACGCCCGCGAGGATCGCGTCTGCTCCCTCTCCGCTCTGGAAGATGAACCCGCGGCCGAGGTGCTGGCAGTCGACGACCGTCGCCGCCGGGCCGCCCTCGCCGATCAGGACGAGCTCGGTCCCTCCGTAGTCGAGGTTCCGGTTCTCAGGGCCGGTGTAGAAGCCGGGCGCGACGAGGACCGTGTCGCCGGCGCTCGCCGCGTCGATCCCCTCCTGGATCGTGAGGAAGTCACCGCCACCGTTCCAGTCGACGTGGATCGTGGTGGCGGCGGCGGTGCAGAAAGCCCCGGTGAGACAGACGAGCAAGACCCCGAGGAGCACGGGGCACAGGATCAGCAGACGGCACCGCATGGTGCACCTCCTACCGGCGCGAAGGGATGTCCGTTGGGGGTTCACTTCGATTATAGCAGGATGGGCGTAAGCGGGCAAGTCGATGAAATGAACGGACGTTCAGTCTTGTCCCACGTGTGGGGTGAGCGAGGGGCTTCTCACGGCCATGATCGACTTCGTGAACCCGAGGACGCGCTCGCCGACGATCTCGGCCTCGGGGAAGAGCGACTGGAGATCCCGGCTCGTGAGAAGGTGCCAGTCGGGCTGCGTCTGCTTGACCCAGAAGCGGTTCGTGAAGCGGATGACTCTGATGAGGGCCGGGCGCGGCAGCCATCCGACGAACGGAAGCCACGTGTGGGTCTCGATCGGGAACGCCTTCGCCGGCGTCTGGAGGAAGTAGCCCTTCCCCAGCCTGCGCACCTCGTTCGCGAACTCGCGCTGACGCGCGAGCGAGCGCCTGCGGAACTCGGCCCCCGAGCGGAGGGTCCACATCTCCTCCTTCGGGATCGTGATGTGCTCGATCGCGGACGAGCAGTAGACGATGTCGAAGAACCAGTCGGGAAACGGGAGCTTGCCCGACTCGGCGATCACGACCGGCGTGAACCCGTACCGCCCCGCGGCCTCGTTCACGAGCGCCTCGTCGATGTCGGCCGCGTAGACGTTCGCGGGCGGGATGTCGCTCCCGTCGACGATCGACTCGATGTGCTCGCCGTCGCCGCAGCCGAGATCGAGGAGCTTCGTCGTAGGCGTCAGCTCGAAGAACCGCCGGAAGACCTTCGCACGCTTCGCGCGCGCGCGGCGTCCCGCGGACTTGACGGTCGCTGCGATCGGGTTTCCTGCCACGTTCCTTCCTCGCAATGGGCCGGAGTGCGCGGCGCAGGGCGGCGCGAGTGCACGGCGTCGAGCAGCGCGGGTGCGCGGCGCCGGGCGGCGCGGGTGCGCCCACACGGTCCCCACCAGAACACGGGCGCCGATCTTCGCACATTCGACCTTCCGAGGTCCAGAGCCGTGTTGCGTCGCGCGGAGCGCGGGCGACGCGCTACCTCAGAAGGACGAGACGCCCCGTCGCGGAGCGCCCTTTCGCCGTGAGCCTCGCGTAGTAGACGCCGCTCGAGACGGGCCTGCTCGACGCGTCTCGCCCGTCCCAGATCGCCTCGCCCTCCCCCGCGTCGTGCGCGGGGCACGCGAGGGTCCGCACGAGCCGCCCGCCGACGTCGTAGATGTCAAGCCTCCCCGCGGTGCCGCGCGGGAGCGCGTACCGGATCGCGGCCTCACCCGCGAAGGGACTCGGCGAGGCGCCGAGGAAACGGGGCCCGCGCATCGCGGTCCCGGGCTCGCCATCATCGACGCCGACCCAGCTCGTGACGGTGATCGTCTCGCGCGCCGTCGTCGCGAAGCCCGTCAGGCTGTCGGCGATCTCGAGCGTCACAACGAAGATCCCGGTCTCGGAGTAGGCGTGCTCCGCGTCGTACTCGGGCGACGTGTCGCCGTCGCCGAACGACCACAGCCACGACGTCGGATTGTGGAGCGAGCGGTTTCTGAAGTGGACCGTGTCCTCGGGACACGAGACGCAGGTCATGGTGTGGTTGGCTGTGAAGTCGGCGTGCACCCGGATCGTCTCGACCACGGCGGCGATGGCTTCAAGCCGCGTGAGCGCGCGGCCTGCCGTCTCGCGCTCGAAGACCCGGAGCGCTGCCGTGTCAGGGCGGCCCGCGAGGAACGCCTCGGTCGCGACGAGGATCGAGTCCTCCACCGGGAACGCGTGATCCCACACGCCCGAGAGCGCGTCGTTCCTGAGACGGTAGGAGTCGAGGTATCGCGCGCATGGGTCGTAGCCGGTCGTGTCGGAACAGGAGGCGACGTCGAAGAGACGCCCCCGGATCGCATCGGCCGCCGCGCGAAGACCGTCGGCGGTGCTCGACGGTGTGCCGGGAACGGGCCAGTACGGCACGGTGATCGCCGCGGCCGGCTGTCCGAGCGCGGTCCACATCGTCGTTCGGGCGGGCGGCTCCCCCGGGAGCACGCCCTCGATGACGACGGCCGACGTCGACGTGTGCCCGCAGATGCTGTTCCCCGTGAAGACGTAGCCGTAGGGCCGGTTCGGCGTCCGCCCCGGGCGCGGCACCGGTACCGCGTTGCCGCTCGAGTACGCGAAGTCGCGCGCGTGCTCCCGGACGAGGCGGCGGGCGTCGAGGACGTCCTCGTCCCACCATCCGCCGACGAGCGCCGTCGACCGCAGGTAGCGGATCCAGTCAGGATCGAGCGTCCCGGGCGGCTCCGGGTGCAGGCTCAGATAGAAGTTCGTCCGCACCGCGAAGCTGTCGACGTCTGTGCGGAGGACGTGGAGCGGGTTCGATCTGATCTCGAACATCGCGGCGGCGCCCGACGAATCGATCACGGCGAAGTTCCCGTGCAGGTCCTCCTGCGCGACGCCGTAGCCATCGACGAACGCCTGGAAGCCGTCGACCGTCGCACACGTGGCGAGGGCGTCGAACATGAAGGTGCCGTTCAGTTCCGTGCGCGCCGCGACGTCCGCGTTGACGATCGCGAAACCCCTCGTGTTGATGCCCATGCGGGCGCGCGACGGGCCGTGTGTCGTGTCCCACACGTGGACGAAACCGTGCCCGCTGTCCGCATAGGTGACGCGCGTCTCCGCGTCCTCGCAGTCGCGGATCTTCCAGAGGAGCGGCCGCCGCGTCTCGTCGCCCGCCGCGACGCCGATCGTGCAGCTCTCGAGGACCTCGTGGCCCGTCGCGAGGATGAGGAGGGTCGAGAAGATGCACACGGCTGCCCGCTTCACGCTGCCTCCTGCCCGTCGGCCTCGGCCTCTGCCAGATCGACGATCGCCCGGTAGACCGGCCACGCGCCCTCCGCCGTGTTCCCGATGACCGTGACCTGGAGCTCGCGCTCTGGGAAGAGGCACGAGACGAACGACACGCCCGGGTCCTCCCCGAGCACGACGATCCTCGTCACCGTGTCGCCGGACTTCTTGAGCCAGACGCCGTGCCCGTAGAACACGTCGTCGCCGTGGGTCTCGGCGCGGACGTGGGGCGAGAGCATCCGCTCGGTGACGGACGGGCTCAGGAGCTCGTTCGCTCCGAGCGCCCGCCAGAACTTGGCCATGTCGGGCGCGGTCGTGAAGGCGCCGCCGTCGGGCATCCCCGCGGCCGGGATCGAGAACACGTTCGTCCGCCAGGACCCGCTCTCACCGTCGATGTAGCCGAGCGCGGTCCTCGAGGGGAGCGCGTCCATCGCGAAGTACCCCGAGTCCGGCATTCCGGCACGCGCGAGGACGTGCGTCTCGATGTACTCGCTGAAGCTCGCGCCGGTCTTCTCCTCGATCACGAGCCCGAGCAGAATGTAACCCGCGTTACTGTAGGAGAACCGCTCGCCGGGTGTGAACTTCATCGCCCCCTCGCGGAAGATCGGGAGGAGATCCCGTGGGCTCCGAATGGTGTAGACCGGGCGCTCCTTCCACAGGACCTCGAAATCCTCCATGACCTCCTCGTCGAAGTAGTCCGGGACGCCGGACGTGTGCGTGAGGAGGTGGTGGATCGTGACACCCGGATCGAAGTTCGGGAACTTGACATCGAGGCAGTCGGCGAGCCGCGTGTCGAAGTCGAGGAGCCCCTCCTCCACGAGCCGGCAGACCGCGACGGCCGTGAAAGTCTTGCAGCCCGACGCCATCCCGAAGCGCGTGTCGATCGTGTTGGGAATCGACTCGGCCCGGTTCGCGTGGCCGTGACCTCGCGCGTGGAGCGTCTCGCCACCCAGGGCGACCAGGACGACGCCCGAGAACGGGCGCTCGGCGCTTCCGCGCGCGACGGCATCCTCGATGTGCGCTTCGGTGATCGCCACGTTCACCTCAGGCTCAGGTCCGAGCGCTCTCGTGCCGCGTGGGGTCGGCGAGGAACCCGCCTCCCTGCGCGATCGACACGGCGACGGCGACCGCGATCGGGAGCTGGGTCGCGATCTGGTTCCGGGCTCCGACCGCGGCTTAGACCGCGAACCCGACGAGCACGGACGCGATGTTGAAGGCCGCGAGCATCCCCGCGTGCAGGACGACCCTCGGCGGCTTCCCCGTCATCACGGAGCCTCCATCTCGCGGAGGAGGTACCATCCGCCCTTCCGGTCGACCGTGTCCTTCGGCGCGCGGTCGTAGTAGAGGTCGAAGACCCGGCCGGCGTCGGTGCGCACGCGGTAGTAGTCACGACCGACGCCGAAGGAGCCGCGGGACTCCGCCGCCCGCGCGTGCGAAGGCCGCATGTTGTACGCCATGCGGCCCCGTCGCGAGTAGTCGTGCCACTCGGCGAGTTTCTCGACGATCACGTACGTCGTCCCGCGCCAGACGAACGCGTCCGGGCAGCCCGCGCGTTTCTCGATGACCTTGCGGCCGCCGAAGTCGACGTCGACCGCCTCACTGATGAACCCGAGCGTCTTCGCGTCGTCCGTGGGGCTCCGGTCGGCGTCACGCATCGGGTGTTTCCCCGGCCGCGCCCTCGTCCCCCGTCTCGGCGCCCCCTCGGTCGGTGGCCGCACCCGCCTCGCCGCCCCCGACGTCGACCGGCCAGAGTGCGTGCGCCAACTCCTCGAGGGTCGCGGCGTCCCGGGTCTCCGGGAAGAAGCCCATGATCTCCTTCAGGTTCACGTACCGGTGAAGGAGTGTGTACGCCATGAGCCTGTGCCTGAGCGCGTCGTCGAGCCGCGAGGCGTCGTAGCCGCTCGCGAGGAGCAGCGCGCGGAGGATTCCCGCGTCGCACCGGGCGATGTCGATCCCCGGTGCGACCATCTCGTAGTCGGGATGGCCGAGCATCGCGTCGCCGAAATCGAGGTAGCCCGTCATCCGCCACCGCCCGTCCCTCTCCGAGACGTAGACGTGCTCGTCGGTGATGTCGGCGAGGAGCAGGACCGGGCGGAACCCCTCGTCGTAGAGCGGGGGCGCCGACGTGAGGTAGCCCGGGATGCCGGCGACGATCCCCTCGGGGGCGCCGTGCTCACGCTGGCGGTCGACGCACGAGGAGACCTGCTCAGCGACGACGCGATCCCAGTCGACCGCGAGCTCCGGAAGCCCCTCCGTCGGAAGCGCGCGCAGGGTCGTGACGAGCTCGCCGACCTCCCGCACGAGGGCGAGGCGGTTCTCCCGTCCGATCCCGTCCCAGATGTCGCCCAGCCTGCGTCCCGCCATGCGGCTCATCACGAGGTACGGCCAGCCCCAGACCTTCCCCTCCCACACGATGGACGGTACGGAGATCGAGAGCCGCCCCTGCACGTGGCGCATCGCGGCCCGTTCGACGGCGAAGTCGTCACCGAAGAGCGGCACGAAGAGCTTGATCACGAGCGACGGCTCCGCGTAGTAGACGATGTGCGTGCCGTCGGGGCCGCGCTTCGTGGCGGCTCCGGCGAGGGCGTGCCGCCTGCAGATCTCGTCGATCGCCGGCAGCCAGACGTCCTCGTCGTGATAGATCGCCCGGTACTCGTCGAGGCTCTCGAGATGAGGTAGTCGCATGTTCCCGCTCCTTCCCGCGCGTGCCCGGACAGCGGGCGTCGCTCAGAGCACCGGTCCGCGGAGGGCCGACCAGAGAAGCTCGACGACGAGCTTCGACGTGCGCGCGTCCTGGTCACGCGGCGGAATCAGCTCCACGGCCTCGAGCCCGACGAGGTTCGGCGCCCGGGCCGCGTGCTCCATGATCAGCCGGAGTTCCCGGAACGTCAGCCCGCCCGGCTCGGGGTACTCGACGGCGGGCGCGATCGTAGGATCGCACGCGTCGACGTCGAACGAAAGAAAGAAGCCGGCCGTTCTCTCGACCATGTGTTCGAAGGTCTTCTCGCAGATCGTCGAGAACCCGAGACGCTCGATGTCGCTCGCCGAGTACGCCGCGATATCTCTGTCCTCTATGACGGCGCGCTCCTCATCCATCACGTCCCTGAGCCCGATCATGACGACGTTCGCCGGATCGAGCGCCGGGGCGAATCCCGCGAGACGGGTCAGCTCCGACGCGTCGCGACCGAGAAGGTACGTCACCGACATCCCGTGAAGATCCGAAGGCTTCGGCTTCGGTGACTCGAGGTCGGGGTGCGCGTCGACGTACACGAGCCCGAGCGGCGCCTCCGGACCGTGCGTCTCTCTGATGTGGCGCGCGGCCGACGACACGGTCGCCATCGTGATCGCGTGGTCTCCGCCCAAGACAATCGGGACGCGGTCCGCGGCGTAGATCGCGCCGAGCCGCGGCAGCAGCCGCTCGCAGTACGAAAGGAAGGCGTCGACGTTCCGCGGCGCCGTCGTGTCGTCGCCCTCGGTGGGCGCATCGACGTCTCCCCCATCGACGACCTCGATGCCCCGCCGCTTGAGCCGCTCGAGCCTCCGGACGAGGCCGTGCTCCCTGAGCACGGCGGGAGCCGCAGACGCCCCCCGCGTTTGGGAACCGAGGTCGAAGGGCGCACCGATGATCTCGTAGGCTCTCGTGTTCGCTCCGGTCATGCTCGCTCCGCGTTCGCGGTCGGAAGGCTACGGCGTCGGTTTCAGGACCAGCGTGGCCTCAGTCACCCACGCGAATCCATACCCGCGCCAGGGGAAGCCCCAGCTCCTCCCCTTCTCGTGGGCCGCGACCACGAGCCGAGCCTCGAGCCGGTCGCCGCACGTGCCCGACATCGCGTCGGTCCACGCGAACCCGTAGCCGAAGTAGGGGAAGCACGACCACGTGTCGTTCCGGACGCTGTCGGCAGTGAGCGTTGCGCGATGACCACCAACGTGCCCCTCGACCGTCTGCATCCACCCGTAGCCGTAGCCGCGCCAGGGGAAGCCCAGCTTCCTCTCCATCCCGACGGCGGTCGTGGCGAGCTGGGCACAGATGCCGTCACGCGCACCCTCGATGTGCTTCGCCCAGGCGAACCCGTAGCCCTGGTACGGGAAGCTCGAGAGCTTCCTCTTACTGACCTCGGTCGTGGTGAGCGGAATCCGCAGCATGCCGTGCTGCCCGGCAGCCGCGCGCTCCACGAGCTCGTCGTACGAGAGTGTCGTCGCCGGGATCGGGAATCCCCGAGGACGCTCTGGGACGAGTCGCGTGCCGCAGCATGGACATCGCCTGAGCCAGTCTGCCGTGAACTCGCACCGGCACTCTGCGCAGTGCATGGCCACCTCCCACGAGGTTCGAGGGGAAGATCGACGAACGGGCGTCTCAAGGCCATTCTGCACTGCGGAGGCGCTTCTGGCAAGGGATGACCGGAAGGCTTGGGCGTGGGGCACCCCGGACGTGCGTGGGGCGGCCGGGCGTGCGCGGGGTGCCCGGCGTTCGCGGGGCGCCAGGACGTGCGTGGGGGGCCCGGACTGCACGGGGCGTCCGGACGTCCCCGTTGCCGATGCCCCGCGGACGTGCTATCGTCCGCTGGCGGCGGCCTGCGCCCGCGAGCGCAGGACCGCCAAGCCCGTCGACGATCCGCTCTCGAGGAAGGAGGCTCGAAGCCGATGAGAAAGACCGCTCTGATCTTCATCGTCGCGATCTTTGTCCTGTCGGGATGCGCGGCGAAACAGCAGATCTCCGTCGACACCGTTCCGCCCGGCGCCATGGTGACGCTCACGAAGATCGGCGTCACCGAGACGAGCGGCGGCGTCGAGGGCATCGTCGCCTCGGGGGCCGGCGAGCCCTTCGAGGACGATCCGATCGTGCTCGGCACGACTCCCCTGTCCTACGAGTTCGAGCTGGTCGAAGAGGGGGAAGGCATCTCCGGCCCAGGTTTCTTCGTGAGCGTCAAGAAGAGGATCACGGAAGGACTCATCCGCGCTGAGCTGGACGGAGGCTACGCCGAGCGGAGGGTGACCTTCAGTGGAGAGCCGCTTCAGATCATCATGACGATCGTGGGGCAGGCGCCGTAGGACGCGTCCTCTCAGGCGCGAGCAACGGTTCGTGAGTCGGCACAGCAGCGGTTCGCAGAACTCCCGGCGGTTCGCGGCCTAGGTCGTGAACCGCCGCTCGACGCCCAGGAGCGACAGCGGATGGACGGGCGCGCCCGACGCGAGATCGTCGATGATCTCGCGGACCTCGGGCTCGCGCAACTGGAGTCCCGCGACCTCCTCGATCGTGACCCACCGCGCGGACAGCGAGTGCTCGTCGCGCTGCGACTTCGGCGGGCTGTCGTCTGAGGGCCGCGCGACGAAGACGACGCGGAGCCGCGCCGCGTCGTCGCGAAGCGGCGTGTACTGGACGCGGTAGATTCCCGTGAGCTCGGCCTCGACGCCTGCCTCCTCACGAATCTCGCGGATCGCGGCCTCGGGGATCGTCTCGCCCGGCTCGACGCGACCCGCCGGGAAGTACCAGCCGGAGACGTCGGGCCCCTCCTCCACCAGAAGGAACTCCTCCCCCCGCCGGACGACGGTGACGGCGAAGGCCCACGTCGGCGTCGGTTCCCGCGACATGGCTATTCCCCTCTCTCTGCCGGTTCGGGCGCGTGTCCGATCAGCTCGAGCACGTGCGACGTCGTGGAGTCGCCGATCCGGTGCTTCCCGTCGTACCCGCCGACGATCTCGAAGGACTCGTGCTCGTCCACGATGCGCGCAAGGAAGAGGAGAACGTCCTCGCCCGGCACGAGCGGCGTGTAGTCCTCGGGCTCGCGAGGCGGGACGACCGTGATCGTGTCGGCCGGGGCCTCGCCCTTCAGGACCTCCGTGAGGGCGACCGCAACGAAGACGCTCCGCCTCTCCGGCGGGAGGATCTCTCGCTCGAAGCTGACCTCCCGCTTGTGGACGCGCCCGGTGACCACGAGCGTGGCCTTCTCGTAGAGCGCCGTGGGGTCGCGTCCCTCGAGAATCGTCGCGAACCTCTCGAAGAGCCACTCGGGGGTTCTTCCGGACCAGGACCCGACCTGGTCCGGCCCGACTCCGTACTTGCCCGCCGGGCTGCGAACGGAGAGGATGCGGTCGGTACCCACGTCGGTCCACTTGAGGAAGACGACCACGCGCTCGCCGTCCCTGAAGGAGGGGGCGCCCGCGTGGCCCGGGTGGGTGAAGCGGAGCGTGTCCGGGCACGGCCCCTTGGCGCACGCATCGACCGCGAGGCGCAGCTCGGCGTAGCTCACGCCGAACATCTCGTCCTTGACCGGGGCCACCGTCTTCATCGACCGGCCCGCGACCGTGCCGAGCGCGATCACGTCGGCGGTCAGGACGCGGGCCTGTTCGTTGCGCTCGAGCCTCGTCGGCCCCTCGCCAGGCGCCGCGTTGTCGGGCGGAGGAGGCGGGGACTCGCCGTGCGCGAACGTCGCCGCGAGAAGGACCAGGATCACCAGGAGTGCCGGGTGTCGCACAGTGTCGTTGGACATGGAAAGCACCTCTCCCCAGTGGCGACGGAGGTCGGGACCGCGGACGCGGAACCGCTCCCCGTCGACTACCGCGTGTGAAGCTCCGTGAGGATCGTCTCCTCGAAGATGTCGACCGTGTCGATCGGCGCGTGGCCCTCGGGGTCCGTAATGACGGCGTCGTAGAACGTGACCGAGCGCCTGACGAGCCCGCTCGTCGAGTAGTAGTCGATCCAGAGGAGATCGTCGTCCCACTCCCCATCTTGGTCAAAGAAGTCGATCAGCGTCTGAATCGCGTAGCAGTCGAAGGTCCCGGCGGGGACCGTCATACCCTTGCGCTCGAGGACCAGCTTGTCGACGGCCCACGGATCGCCGGGCTCGTGGATCGTCCACTGGTCGCCGATCTCCACGGGGTACGCGATGCTCCGGGTCGGTGGATCCTCGA
>JALGVU010000512.1 GCA_025774545.1 bacterium
GGTCGGACGTGCGGGGTCCTCTACCTGTCAGGAGAGAACCACGGGAACGTCTGCTACTTCGGGTTCCCGCTCTACTACCTCCAGGCGGATCACGTCCAGCCGGTCATGGACAAGGTCCTCGAGCTGTTCGGCGAGGAGAGGATCCAGGGGCCGTAGATGAGAGAACCGCCGGGCCGGTGTATGCCGCGCGGAGCCTAGGCACCGCCGTTCCGGAGACAGACGAGGCGCCAAAGACGCCCGGGGCCTTCGTGCCCTGGGCGTCCTCATTCCGGGCAGTGTCACGACCTCGACGCCACGCGGGCGGGTCCACTCCCCGCGCGGGCGCGGCCGGGGCGAGGGGTAGGGCGCGAGCAGGATTCCCGCGGACCGTGAGCGCTACGACTTCTGGCACGGCCACACAGGCCCCGCACCTCGTCACCTTCGATCAAGACGGTGGGGACGTCGTTCGGCGTCCACGTCTCGTGGGACGGCACGGACATCGACGGAGGGGTGGTCGAGCGCCCGTACGTGCTCGATCCCGGGGCCTCGAACCGCCGCTCGACCGACGCGACGGACGGAGGAGGTACCGAACACGATGACTTGGCTCAGGAGATTCCTGGTGCTGGCCGTCCTCGCCTGCGCCATCACGGCGACCGTGCTCGCCGGATGCAGCAAGTTCGACGCCGGGGACAGACGCGAGAACTTCGCCCCCGAAACCACGCTCTCCTTCTCGCCCGACGGCGGGGACACGGCGAACTACCGCGTGAGGATGAACTGGTTCGGCTGGGATCCCGACGGCGAGATCGCGTACTACGAGACGGTGTGGGACGATCGACACGGACAGCGTGTTCCTCGTCTCGGCGTCCGCCGACTCGATCGACGAGGACAGGGGGTACGAGGCGCACACCTTCGCCGTGAGAGCCGTCGACAACGAGGGCGCGCGCGACCTCTCCCCCGAGACGATCGCGTTCACCGCGTTCACCGTGGTTCCCGACACCGAGGGGTCACAGGCCCCATGGTGACGTTCGAGTGGCGGGGCACGGACAGGGACGGCGTCATCGTGGGCTACGAGTACACGCTGTACGGGCGCTCGGCCGGCGAGTGGTCGCCGGTGGCGAGCGCCGCCACGGACCCCGGCGAGACGTCTGTCCTCTTTGGCCCCATCGCCGGGCTACACAGGTTCGAGGTCTGGTCGATCGACGACGCCGGGGCGCACGACACGACGCCGGCGACGAGCACCTTCACGTGCAATCCAGAGCTCGCGGGATCGAAACTCCGCATCGGCACGAACGTCTTCGGAGTGCTCACGTTCCGCGGTCCCGTCTGGAACAGCGACTCCAACACGCCGATTCCGATCTTCGCGGGAGAGCGTCTCTCCTTCGAGTGGATCGCGACAGCGGAGGACTACGGCGGCGAGGTGCTCGGCTACCGCCACGCGTACGACGACACGTCGGTCTGGCCCGCCTGGTCGATCTACGATCACCGCTTCGATGTCGTCCCGGAGCCGGGGCAGCACTCGCTCTACGTGAGCGCGATCGACAACGCGAATGAGGTCACCCGAGGAAGGGTCTACTTCGACGTCGTCGAGGCGAACCTCGACCAGTACATCCTCGTCGTCGACGACTACGACAAGTGGGAGCACCAGGAGAGCTGGGGCACCGACGACGCGCGGACGGAGTTCTGGGAGCCGTCGCAGCACATGGTGAGCGGCGAGCCTCAGCCGCCGCACGTCGATGCCCTCCGAGGCGCCTCGACGGTCATCTGGTACTGCGACCAGGACTGGGGAGGATCGCCCGACAACTCGATGCTCGCGAAGCTCTTCAACGACGCGCAGTACAACGCCCTCGCGGGCTACATGCGCGTCGGCGGCAACCTCGTGCTCTGCGGCTACAAGGTCCTCGAGCAGATCCTGCGAGGACCCTATCCCATTCAGCTCGCGGAGACCGACACGATGCCGGAGCAGGTCTTCGTGCGCGACTTCCTGCACATCGGATACGCCGAGAACAGCGGCAGCTCATCCAACAAGAGCTCGCCCTGGGCCTACGGCTACTGCTTCTACGGAGCCGAGCCCACGGACGAGGAGCTCTTCACGCCGATGTACGTCGACAGCGTCGGGCCGGCCGGTTTCCCCGACCCGGGCAAGTGGCCGATGTATGCGGACTCCCGCCCCGCGTTCACCCGCAGCGGGCTGCCCATCGTGGAGAAGCTGGAGGTGTTCCAGGGGAGCGCCCTCGAGATCATGACCATGAAGTCGTACCTGAACATGAACTACGAGGGTCGGACGTGCGGGGTCCTCTACCTGTCAGGAGAGAACCACGGGAACGTCTGCTACCTCGGGTTCCCGCTCTACTACCTCCAGGCGGATCACGTCCAGCCGGTCATGGACAAGATCCTCGTGCTCTTCGGCGAGGAGAGGCTCTGAGCGGCCGCTGGACCCCGCGGCCCGTTCGGGCGAGCGAACCGCCGGCGGGCCGTCGTCTGCGCCCGAACGAATGGACGCCCGCGGCCTCGCGAGCCACGGGCGTTCCTGTGCAGACTCCTGTCCTCTTGTGCCTCCCGCCGGTCCGGGTCGTCTAGAAGATGAACGTCAGGGCGAGCCGCTGCACGGAATCGAGGTTCCCCATGTCGACGTAGGCGTAGTCGAGCCT
>JALGVU010000296.1 GCA_025774545.1 bacterium
CGTCTCCATGACGAGCATCGACACGATCATCCTCGACACCGAGGCTCCGAGTGTCAGCCTCGTTGGAGTCGCGAACCTGACGCTCCCCCTGACCGACGAATTCGCGAAGGACGGCGACTACCTTGATCTCTCGGCCGACGTCTCCGACAACCTCGCGACGCTCACGACCGACGACATCACCGCGAACCTCTCCACGCTTCTGGATGGCGGCGGAAGTGAAGTCCCAGCAGAGACGTACGAAGACGGCACCGCGACGTGGGCGCTTGCGCTCGAGGACGTGACGCTGACGGCGGACGGCTTGAAGACCGTCACGGTCACGGCGAGCGACGGAGCGGGCAATGAGGGAATCGGGGCCGACGACATCACCGTCGACAACACCGCACCGATGGTCGTAGAGGGACTCGTCGCGGCCCCCGGACACGAGGAGGTCTCGCTCGTGTGGGACGATCCGACCGGCACCGACGACAACTACGCAGGCGTCGTGATCCGCTACGACGTCTGGGGCGACTACCCGACCTACGCGACGCCTGAGCCTTCCTATCCGGCCGACGAGGCCGGTGGCACGGGGGAGGCCTACGACGGCACCGGGGCGAGCACGACGCACGGCATTGAGCCGCGCGACATCTACTACTACAGCGCCTTCGCCTACGACATCGTCGGGCACTACGGCCCGGCGGCGCCGAGCGCGCAGGACCGCGCGACCAACTACTGGCTCGGCGACGTCGCGGCCGGGATGGGTGACTGGGGAGCCGACGTCGGCTACACCGGGTACGTCGACGATGCCGACTTCGACAAGCTGGGCGGAGCCTACACCCAGACGAATCCGACCGGGTACAACGCCGAGTGCGACGTCGGTCCGACCGACGACATGAGCCGCACCGGCATTCCCGAGCCCGATGCCCAGGTGCAGTTCGAGGACCTCGTGGTCTTCGCGATGAACTACTACGTGGTGGCGCCGAGGGCCCTGCCTTTCGGGCACGTGCCCATCACCGCGCGTGGGCTCTCGCTCCGTCTCGAGGAACGGGAGACGTCGGTAGACGGGGTGGAGATCGCTCTCGTCCTCGACGGGAACCACCATGAGGTCAAGGCGCTCTCCGTCGTTGCGGCTTTCGATCCCTCCGAGATCGCTTTCGAGTCGGTGCGACTCGCGAGAGAGCTCAGGACGCCGGTCGGGGAGGCCTTCTTCTGGCACGGCGCCGACGATTCGAGCGTGCAGCTCGATCTGGCCGCGCTCGGGACGGGCGTGGCGATCGGCGGCTCCGGCGATCTCGCGATTCTGACGTTCCGCAGGGCTTCGCCCAGGTATGCCCTCGCGTTCGAGGGCGCCGATCTCCGGAGCCCGGACAACGAGCGGCTGTCGGCCGACCTCATCGATCTCGAGTCGCAGCCCGAGCTGCCGAAGACGTTCAGGCTCGCGCAGAACACGCCGAACCCGTTCAACCCGGTGACCTCGATCGCCTACGACGTGCCTCGCGAGTGTGAGGTCTCGATCCGGGTGTACGACGTCGCGGGGCGTCTCGTGACGACGCTCGCCGACGGCGCGATCGCGGCGGGCCGGCACGAGGTCGTCTGGGACGGGCGGAGCGACGCCGGCGACGAGGTGGGAAGCGGCGTCTACTTCTGCACGATGGAGGCGGAGGAGTTCCACGACACACGGAAGATGCTGCTCTTGAAATAGAGGTTCGCGGTCGTGGCGTGCTGCCGGGCTCCGGCGTGCGCCGCGACCCACAGACGCAGTTGGGTACGACAGCCCGAGGCAACGGACGCGGTCCGGTTCCGCCACCGAGCCTCGATAACGACGGAGGGCATCATGAAGTCGCAGCCGAGCGGATTCGCGCGTTTGGCCCTCCCGCTCTTGACCCTCTTGGTCTGCGCTTCGTCAGGGGCAGGTGGGCATCTCTATGTGGAGGACTTCGCGACCACGGACTACCGGGATGCGTCGAACACCACGGCCGACTGGAACACGGCGGCAGGCGAACTCAGGCTACCTCCCTTCCACATCACGCTGGTGACCGAGGTCGCCACCGCAGGTGAGACAGACTACGCCACCGTGGATGGAGACTACGTCTACATGGGTTACCTCGGTGCTGGCGTTTCAGGACTCGTCGTGATCGACATCAGCGACCCCGCCGTGCCCTTCATAGCAGGTGATTGTCCCACGCCGGGTGAGGCGTACGTGGCAGCGATCTCGGGTGACTATGCCTATCTGGCTGACGGGCCGAGTGGCCTCCAGGTGATCGATATCAGCGATCCGACCACGCCATCCATCGCAGGATCCGTCGACACTCCCGTCACAGCTGAGCACGTGGCGGTCGCCGGTGAGTACGCCTACGTGGCTGACAACATGTCGGGGCTTCAGGTGGTGGACGTGAGCGATCCCACGAATCCGTTCATCGCGGGGTCTATCGATACACCACATGCGGCGCGCCACGTCTGCTTGCGTGGGAACGTGGCCTACGTCGCGGACAGCGCGACGGGTCTCCTCGCGATCGACATCAGCGACCCACTGCATCCTGTGATCGTTGGTACCGCGGACACGCCGGGTTACGCGTATACCGCAGACGTGAGTGGTGACTACGCATATGTGGCCGACCGCACCGAGGGCGTACAGGTGGTCGATATCAGCAACCCCACGGCGCTCTCGATCGTCGGGAGCGTCGTCACGCCTGGTACGTGCCACGGCGTGGACATCGATGGTGACTACGCATACGTCGCCGATCTGGAGGCGGGTATTCACGTCGTCGCTGTTCGAGACCCCCTGCACCCTGTCATCATCGAGACGATCGACACGTCGGGACGCGCGTATGGCGTGACGGTCGTCGGCGACTACACGTTCGTGGCGGACAACTTCATGGGTCTCAAGGTGATGCGGGTCGCGCAGCCCGCATCTCCCACGCTCGCCGGGAGCGTGACCACTCCACACAGCCCGCACGACGTGGCGGTTGCCGGCAACTACGCATTCGTTGCGGACCAGCAGTCCGGCCTCCGCGTCGTTGACATCACCGACCCCGCGAGCCCTGCGCTTGTCGGAGGAGTCGACACGCCATGTGGCGCCTACGGCGTGGCTCTTGCCGGTGACCACGCCTACGTGGCTGACGGGGGGTGCGGGGGGACAGGTGGACTCCGGGTGGTCGACATCAGTGATCCAGCGGCTCCGGCTCTCTCGGGGTTTCTCAACATCCCGGCCGGTTGCATCAAGGTAGCGGTCGACGGCGACATCGCCTGCGTCGTCACGGGCGCGACTGATCCGTCACACGTGGTGGACGTCAGCAACCCGGTCGTTCCGAGCATCGTGGGGACGTTCGACACACCCGGACAGGCCATGTACGTGGTCATCGCCGGCGACCACGCGTACGTTGCCGACGCGGAGGCGGGCCTGACCGTCGTCGGCATCGGCGACCCGACGGCGCCATCGATCGTGGGGAACTGCGCCACCGGGGGCTTCACACGATGTGTGGCCGTCGCTGGGGACCTCGCCTTCGTGCCGACCTGGAACCCTCACGCGTTGAAGATGATCGACGTCAGCGATCCGACGAGCCCGTTCATAGTCGGGAGCTGCGAC
>JALGVU010000069.1 GCA_025774545.1 bacterium
CCGATCCGCTCACCCACGGCGAGCGCGAGCGCGATCGTGGCCGACTGGATCGTCACCGTGTCGTCCGTGTGGGCCGCGTAGCCGCCCGCGAGTGTCACGGCGAACGGGACCCGGCGGTCGGCGCACGCGCCCATGACCATCCGGTCGCGCTCGACCATGTCCTCGATCGTGAGGCCGAGCCCGCCCAGGAGGTCTCCCCGATAGGGATCGGCGCCGGCGACGTAGACGACGAGCTCGGGCGCGAAGGTCTCGAAGATCGTGGCCAGGGCGTCGCGGAGGTGCGCGTTGTACGCCGCGCCGTTGGTCCCGTCGGGCAGGCCGACGTCGACGTCGCTCGGCGGCTTCACGAAGGGGTAGCTCAGATGCTGGTGGATCGAGAACGTGAAGACGCGCTCGTCGTCCGCGAAGATCGAGGCCGTGCCGTTCCCCTGGTGGACGTCGCAGTCGACGACCGCGACCCGGTCGACGGCGCCGTCGGCGAGGACGCGCGCGACGCCGATGGCCACGTCGTTCAGGACGCAGAATCCCTCGCCGTGGTCGGGAAACGCGTGATGGAAGCCGCCCGCCACGTTGACCCCGACGCCGTGGGCGAGCGACGAGCGCGCGGCCGCGACCGTTCCTCCCGCACCGAGGAACGCCGCACGGACGAGCTCGGGCGAGTACGGCAGCTCGAGCGTGGCGATCTCGAGCGGCGACAGTTTCCCTTCGAGGAGCTTCTCGATGTAGTCCGCCGTGTGGACCAGACGGGCGTCGTCCGGCGTCGCGGGGGTAGGCTCAACGAAGTCACTCGGTGTGGCGATCCCCTCCTCGAGCAGCCGCGCGTGGATGAGGCGGTACTTCACCATCGGGAAGACGTGCGACCCGATGTCGGCGTAGTAGCGGTCCGAGTAGTAGAGGATCGGCCTCACGGCACGCCGCTCCCGGCGGGAGGATCGGGTGGCTCGGGTGCGGCGTCGGAGGCGGGCGTGTCGCTGGACGCAGGCGTGTCGCCGGACGAGGGGTCGTCGGCGGGGTCCTCGGACGACTCGCCCGGCGCGGGGTCGTCGGTCGGGCTCTTGGACGGCGCCGTCGTGTCGTCGTCGGTGTCGTCCGCCGTCTCGTTCCGGATCTTCCTTCGCGAGCCGCGCGCATCCGTCCCGGCGCCCACACCGGCGCCCTTCGCTCTCCGCGCGGCCTCGCCGTAGATGCCCGCCTCGTCGGCCGGCGCGGGCGCGGGGGCGAGCGTCGCGGCGACCTCGAAGACGATCCTCGCGGCCAGCCTCTCCCCCGCGGCGACGGCGGGCGTGAATCTCCACGTCCGGACGGCGTCGGCTGCGGGCACGAGCCGGGCGGGAAGCTCCTCCCCGTTCGGCAGGGTCACCTCGGCCGGTGCGCCCCGCTCGTCGACGAGGATCTCGAGCGCGACGGTCTCCTCGACGGCCGTCGAGTCGGTCGACGCCGGAATCGGCGTCCAGACGGCGAGCGAGGGGAGCGAGTCGAATCCGTCAGCCGGCGGATCGTGCTCGGGAGTGAGCTCGACGGGCCGCGTGTACGGCTCGACCTCGGGCAGGCCGCGCGGGTCGGGGAAGCGCGGGAAGAGAACGGCGGAAGCGACCCCGGGATCCGCCGCGAGGGCCTTCGCCTCCTCGGCGTCGGCGTCGCCCCACGGGACGTCGTGGTCGCGGAAGAGCTCAGCGAGCCGCCGGTACGCGCGGGCGGCGTCGGCGGACGTGGGTCCGACGATGTCGGCGAACGCGCGGTAGAGGCGATCGGCCTCGCGGACGTTCCCGAGGAAGTGCGTGGCGATCGCAAGGCCGAAGATCGCCTCGGCGTCGACGTCGTCCGGAAGCCGATCGGCCGTGAGCTCGCCCGACGCCAGCGCCTGCGCCTGGGTCTGACCGGCGAGATCCTCAAACTCGGCGGCCGCCCGCGAGAAGTCGCCGCTCCGGAGAACCGCGGCGGCGAGGGCCCGGCGCGCCACCATCCAGTCCGGCCGCTTCGCGACGACGGCTCGAAGATCCTCGAGCCCGCCCCGCATCTCCTGCGCCGTCCAGCGCTCGAGCCCGCGAACCAGGAGCGCCTCCGCCGTGAGCGTCGGTTCATCATCACCGTCGTCGGCGCGCGCGGCGCTCGAGAGGCCCGGCAGGCATCCCGAAGGCCCCAGGAATCCGCCGATCAGCGCGGAAACGGCCAGAACGGCGGGAATGCGGGCGTGAGGGCGTCGTCGCGTCACGGAATCCCCTCCAGAAGGGCCTCTACGGCCCAAATGCGTCCCCTGAGGCCACTTCTACGGGAGAATGACTCCCTGGGTCAGGGTGCCCTCCGAGCCCCGAGAATCGGGCCGTCTGCGCCCAAGTGAAGTGTCATGAGTTGACGCAAGTGGCCGTCCGCGCCCTCTCCCGGGCGCGCCCGGGGCTCACCGGGGGCGCAGCAGACCACCGGGCGGGGCTTCTGGGGCCGGTCACGGGAGCCGGCCTCACGGCCGGCGGCGGCGCGGCGCGGGCTTCGGCGGAGCGTACCGCGGCGGCAGCGCGAGCCTGGCGCCGCGCTCCTTCAGCGTCCCTCGGGTGTCCTCGAGCACGCGGCGCAGGAGGTCGGCCGGGTACTCCCAGACGTACGCGGTGGCGCCGTCGCACGATGGGCAGTCGACGCTCACGCTCGCCCGGACGTGCGTGTTCACGTTGCGGGTCAGTGCGGCCGTCAGGACGTATACGGGCAAGGGGCCGCTGACCGGCCCCCCCGACGCCTGGTCGACGTGCGGCAGCTGCTGCTTCCGCGCGACGACGACCGTCTTGGAGCCGGCCGCGGCGTCGATCGTCATGCCCTGAACCGCCATCGCGCGCCCTAGCGCAGCTCGAACTGCGGGCGTGCCGCTTCGGAACCACGCGTCGGCGCTCGTGTCGGGCGGTGGAACGGGCGACACGAAGGTCGCGGGGACCCCGCACCCACCGAGCGACAGAAGGAAGAGCGCGGCGAGCGCTCGGCGCAAGCGGGCTCGTGGCCTCATGGCGAACCTCTCGAGTCGAACGAGACGGACCACGCCCAACTCCGCGAGTCGGGCGCGGCCTCTGTGTGGATCGAACGACCTAGACGGTTGCGGGCTCTTTCGACTGCGTGACCACGGCGGCGACGGGCGCCGCCAGCTCGACGAGGTGGGCCGCGGCCGCCTCCTCGGCGCACTTGAGGTGGAGCCATCCCGACGCCGCGAGGCTCTGGTTGACGGCCTGGCGGGAAATGTCCAGGTGGGTCGCGACCTCCTGTTGCGTGTCGCTGCTTCTCACGAGCCGCACGATCTGCCTCTGGCGGTCGGTCATGGAGTCGTATCCCTCGAGGATGAGATCGATGAGCACCCCGATCACGCGGTCGTCCTTCGGCGCCGCCACCGTGACGCGGCACTCCCTCGGGTCGGTCTCCCTGATTCCCTCCGTGGCCGTCCGGGCGGCCGACTCGGCCGCGAGAAGCGTGGCGTCGACGGCAGGCTCGGCCACGGCCTGCTCCGGAGCAACGAGCGGCGCGATCGCCGCCGAGAACGTGGTCTTGGTCGGTCTGAGGGCCGACGCGACACGCAGCACGGCTTCCAGGATGGCATGCGGAGCTGCTAGCGTGAGAAGGAGTTCTCCCTCCTGCGTGACGGTCGATGGGCCGGCCAGGATCCCCGGTCTCTCCTGCCCCAAGGTGGCCGCTGCAGATCTCAGACGGTCCTTGGTCTCCGGGCCACTGAGCTGGCTTCCGTCCCGCGCGTGGGATCGTGCCACGAGCGCGACGGCACTTGCGCTTCGGTCCATCTCACCATCCGTTCCGCTCGCCTACTCGACGAGCTTGTACACCACATCGTGCTCGCGCACCTTGTCCGGGACCCTGATGCCGACGTTGTCGCCGGGCTTCGCCTCGGGCAAGGAGTCGTGCTCGATCTGAATGGACTTCACGACCATCTCGAAATCGGTCGTGTGACCCTGGATCGAGATCTTGTCTCCGACCTTCAGGGTCGCCGACAGGACGATCGCGGCGACCTGCGGTTTCCCGAAGTAGTGAGAGACGCGTCCGATCTCCTTCTTCTCCATGACCTCCTCCCTCGAGTGCTCGCTGCGCCTAGCGGCTCCGCTCGACGCAGGCGTACACGTTGTGGTCGTGGACGCTTTCCAGGTTCTCGGCCTCAACGCGATACCAGTAGATCCTCACGTCGGAATCGAGCTTCTCTGCGACGTTTCTCACGAGGTCCTCGACGAAGACCGGGCTCTCGTGGGCCGCCTCGATGACGGCGCGCTCGTCGTCGCCCTTCATGAGCGGGTAGATGGGAGCGCTCGCGCTGTCCTCCACGAGCTGAACGAGCTCCTCGATCCAGACGCGGCCGTTGACGCGCACCGACACGGTGACGTACCCGCGCTGGCTGTGTGCCGGGCCGCCCGTCGCCTCGATGGAACACGGGCAGACGGTCACGACCGGGACCTCGACGGTCAGGACGAAGTCGAACGAGTCCTCGAGGGAGGCCGCGTAGCTCGCCGGACAGGCCAAGAGGCTCGTGCTCGCCGAGACGGGTGCGCTCTTGGGGACGAAGAAGGTGAACGCAAACTCGACGTGCGCCGACGTCGCTCCGAGCGCACGGCGGAGTTCCTCGAGCAGCAGCTCGACGCGTTCGGCGGTCATGGGGTCTCGGTGGGCGTCCAGAATCTCCACGAAGCGGCTCATGTGGGCGCCCCTCGCGGCGGGCGGCAGGCCGACGAACAGGCCGATGGTGGCCTCGGTCGTCTGCGTTCCGCCCCGGCTGTCGGGCACCGACACCGGATACACGAGATCCGTGATCCCGACACGGTCGAGAGCGATCTCCCTGTCGTCGTGGCTGTCCTGGATACGCGACATGGCGAACCTCAACGCTCGCGGTGAGACCGCGGAGCCCTCGGGCGCGTGTGGGGGCCGTTCGGCGGCCCCATCGTACGCCCGAGGCCACTGACGGGTCAAGCGGAAATCCTTGATGATGCACGAAGAGCCGTCGAATCTTCGGAGCGCGTCTGCTGGGTGGGCCACCCCACGAATCGACGGATCTTCGGAGCGCGCCCGACGCGCCGTCCCACGATGCGCCGACCGCCGAGAGCGCGGCCTGACGTCCTACCCCACCTGCTCGATCCGGAGCGTGCGCAGGCGGTTCAAGGCGGCGGCGATCTCCTGCCGCCTGGGGCGCGCGTAGTGCCCGAGACGGCGGCCCGACAGGGCGTCGAGCCCCCGCTCGTCGAACTCCCGGTCGAGGAGGTCGAGAGCTTCCGCGATGGTCCTCCTTCCGTCCATGAAGCGCTTCATCATGAGGACGAGCGCGTCGCCGACGGCCCGGGTCTGAGAGACGCTCACGAGCTGCTCGACGGCGGAGAGATCGAGCGGCGTGCGTCCGAAGAGGATCGTCGTCAAGGACTTCGCGTCGACCTTCTCCGGGCGCCTGCCCCTCCTGGGATCGAGGCTCCCGGGGATCGGCGCGCGGGCCGAGACGTGGCCGAAGGAGCCGCCCCCCTCGGGTGTTCGTTCGGCCGCGTGCTTCCTCGCGATCTCCCTCGCGCGCTCCGTGACGTCGATCGGGCGGTAGGCGTCCATCATCACGACCGTGTCGGCCACGTCGAAGTAGTCGCCGACCCCGCCGACGACGATGATCGTGGAGACGCCGTGCTCGTCGAAGAGGTGGCGGACCTTGTCGATGAACGGGGTGATCGGCTCCTTCTCCTTCGCGACCAGCTCCTGCATGCGGTGGTCACGGATCATGAAGTTCGTCGCCGACGTGTCCTCGTCGATGAGGAGGAGCGACGTCCCGTACTCGAGCGCCTCGGCGATGTTGGCCGCCTGCGACGTGCTGCCGGAGGCGTCGTCGGTCGAGAAGTTCCGCGTGTCGGTGCCGAACGGGAGGTTCGTGATGAACGGAGAGATGTCGACGCCCCTGACGCTGCGTCCGTCCTCGGCCCGGATCTTGACCGCGTCCTTGACCGTGACGGTCGCCTCGCGGCCGTCGCCCGGGAGGTGGTCGTAGACCCCGAGCTCGATCGCCGAGAGGAGCGTCGACTTGCCGTGGTAGCCGCCACCGACGATGAGTGTGACGCCCTCGGGTACGCCGAGGCCCGTCACGGGGCCTGCGTTCGGGAGGGTGAACTCGCGCCTGAGGCTCGGGGGGGCCTCGAAGGGAATCGCGCCCTCCCCCATCGGCCTCGGATCGACGCCGCTTCGGCGCGGGAGGATCGCGCCGTCCGCGACGAACGCGACGAGGTGCTCCTGCGCGAGCGCGTCTCGGAGGAACGCCTGGTCTTGGACGGCCTCGACGTGCCGACGCACGGCTGCGGCGTCGAGGTTCGACGCTACGAGCGCGGCGTCGACGATCCTCGGGACGTCGTCGATCAGGATCTCCGCGGCGCGCCTGCCGAGGATGCGTCTCCCGGCCGCGGGGAGCCCGACCGTGATTCGCGCCTCGACCTCGCTGTCGTCGACTGCGACCGAGGTGCGCTCGAGCACCTCCTGCCCCGGGCGGTCGATCGCGATGAGCCCGCCCTTGCCGGTTCCCGTTCTGCGGGAGCGATCGTCGCACACCGTGGAGGCAGCCCGCGTGATGAAGTCGGCGAGCGCGCGGTTGCGCGCGGGCGTCGCGAAGAGAGTGGGATCGAAGCGCGCGGCGTCCTGGGAGACGACGAGCCGCACCCGGCTCGGCGCGGCGAACGGATCGCCCTGAACGTGATCGATGTGGAGCGTGAACATCGGGAAGCGGTAGGAGCCCTCGATGTCCCTGTAGGCCTTGTAGCCTCGGCCGTCGAGGCGGTGGAGTGTCGCCTCGAGGTCCTCGGGTGTCCATGACACGGGCGATGCCTCCCGCCTCGTGGCCCGCATGACGTTCCCCGCCGGGCGAGTTCAGCCGCGAAGCGGCGTGTGTCTGAGCTCCGCGGGGAACGTCGTGCGGGCGAGCAAGCCCGTGCGTGCGGGCGTGGTCAGCCGCGAAGCGGCGTGTGTCTGAGCTCCGCGGGGAACGTCATGCGGGCGAGCAAGCCCGTGTGTGCGGGCGTGTGTCTGAGCTCCGCGGGCAACACCCTGCGGGGTCTCCAGTACTGGGGCCCGCCGCCCGCTACAGGATCGGCGCGAACTCGACGACGGCGTCGGCCGCCGCGCCGACCGAGGCCGCGGCCACGGGGACGCCCGCGAGCTCCTCGATCTTCCTCAAGTACGCGAGCGCCGCGGCCGGCAGGTCGCCCTCGGTCCGCGCATCGGCCGTGCTCGCCCGCCAGCCCGGCATCGCCTCGTAGATCGGCTCGGCGCGAGCCAGCTCGGCCGCGTCCCTGGGGAACCGCGTGGTCTCCTTCCCGTCGATGCGGTAGGCGACGCACACGGGGATCGTCTCGAAGACGTCGAGGACGTCGAGCTTCGTCACGACGAGGCGGCCGATGCCCGAGATCTCGATCGAGTACTTGAGCGCCACGGTGTCGAGCCAGCCGCACCGGCGCGGCCTCCCGGTCGTCGCGCCGCTCTCGGCTCCCCGGTCCTGGAGGGTCGCGCCTCCCTGGTCGGGCGCCTCGGTCGGGAACGGTCCTGCGCCGACGCGCGTGATGTACGCCTTCGCGACGCCGATTATCTCCCCGATCATCGAGGGCGGCACGCCCGTGCCGGGCGAGACGCCTCCGGCGGCCGTGTGGGACGAGGTCACGAACGGGTACGTCCCGAACGAGAGATCGAGGAGCGTGCCCTGCGCGCCCTCGAAGATGACGTTGCCGCCTCCCCGCACGGTCTCCCTCACGAGCGGCGGCGTGTCGGCGAGATGCTGCGAGAGCCGGTCCGCCGCGCGCCGTATCCCCTCGATCATCGCGTCGACGTCGACGGCTTCCGCACCATGGAGCCTCGTCAGAATGTCGTTCTTTCGCGCGGCTGCCGCGCGGGCGCGCTCCTCGAACTCGTCGAAGCGCGCGAGGAGCCCGATCGGGAGCCCCTCCCTCGCCGATCGGTCCGCGTAGGCGGGGCCGATGCCCCGGAGCGTCGTCCCGATCGCGCCGTCTCCCCGCCCCTTCTCCTCGGCGGCCTCGACGGCCTTGTGGTAGGGCATGACCATGTGGGCCCCGACGTCGATCAGGAAGTTCGAGCCGACGTCGATGCCCCTCGCGCGCACGCCGTCGATCTCGGCCACGAGCGCGGCAGGATCGATCACGACGCCCGGGCCCAGGACGCACGTGACACCCGGGATCGATATCCCCGAGGGCAGGAGGTGGAAGACGATCGGCTCCCCGTCGAGTGTGACCGTGTGGCCGGCGTTGGCGCCTCCCTGGAACCGGACGACCATCGCGGCGCCTCCTGCCAGGCCGTTCACGATCTTGCCCTTGCCCTCGTCGCCCCACTGGGCTCCGATGATGACGACGCTGCTCATCGGTCTCCTTCCCGCGCGAGCGCTTCCTGCGTCTCGGGCTTCGACGAGATCTCCCGGTCCTTCTCGTCGACCGAACGGGCCAGTTCCTCCTTGAACGCTTTGAGCCTCTTCCGGAGCGCTTCGTCCTTGAGCGCGATGATCTCGGCCGCCATGATCGCCGCGTTCTTCGCGCCGTGCTTCCCGATCGACATCGTCGCCACGGGCACGCCCGACGGCATCTGCACGATCGAGTAGAGCGCGTCGACGCCGCGGAGGCTCCCTCCGTCCATCGGCACCCCGATCACGGGCAGCGTCGTCACGCTCGCGATGGCGCCCGCGAGATGCGCGGCGAGACCGGCGCCCACGACGACCACCTGGATCCCGTCCTCCTCGAGCGACTCGGCGAGGGCGTGCGTCTTCTTGGGGGCCCGGTGCGCCGACGAGATCCTCGTCGTGTAGGTCACGCCGAGCCTGTCGAGCATCGTCTCCGTCTCGCGCATAGTCGGTAGATCAGAGTCGCTTCCCATGACGATCGCGACCAGCGGCCTCTCTGTGTTCGACATGATTCTGTGCTCCCTTCGAGGATCAGTGCTTGAAGTGTCTCAGTCCCGTCATGATCATCGCGATGTTCTTCTCGTTCGCGGCCTCGATCACCTCGTCGTCGCCCTTCGATCCGCCCGGCTGGATGATTGCGGTGACGCCTGCCTCCGCCGCCGCGTCGACGGCGTCCCGCATCGGGAAGAACGCGTCCGAGGCCATCACGCTCCCCTTGACCCGCTCCCCCGCCTTCCAGACGGCGAGCACGCTCGCGTCGACCCGGCTCATCTGGCCGGCGCCGATCCCCACGGTCTCCGTCCCGCACGCGAGGACGATCGCGTTCGAGCGCACGTGCTTGACGACCCGCCATCCGAAGAGGAGCGACTTCATCTCCGCGTCTGTCGGCTCGCGGTCGGTGACGACCTTGATGTCGGACGTCCGGACGTCCTCCGTGTCGACGTCCTGCATGAGGAGCCCGCCGCCCAGGAGCGAGCGCATCTGCATCTCGGGCCTGAGGTGATAGTCGGTGAGATCGGGGAAGTTGGCCTTGAGTATCCGGCGGTTCTTCTTCTGCCTCAGGAGGTCGAGCGCGTTCCGGTAGTAGTCGGGAGCCACGATCGCCTCGACGAAGCGTGTCTCGTGGAGCAGCTGCGCCGCCTCCATGTCGACGCTTCTGTTCAGGGCGATGATGCTCCCGAACGCGGAGACCGGATCGCAGCCGAGCGCCTTCTCGTACGCCCTCGACAACGCCGGGGCCGTCGCCACGCCGCACGGCGTCGAGTGCTTGATGACGGCGGCTGCGGGCTCGGGGAACTCGCGGACGAGGCCCAAGGCCGCGTCCAGGTCCATGAGGTTGTTGTACGAGAGCTCCTTCCCCGAGAGCTGCTCGGACGTGACGACCGAGGGCTCGAGGCTCTCTGCGCGCGTGTGGTAGACGGCGGCCCGCTGGTGCGGGTTCTCGCCGTAGCGGAGCCCGCGCACGCGCTCGTATTCGAGGTTCAGAAACACCGGGAAGTCGGCGTCGTCCTCGCTCGCCGACGCCAAGTACCGGTGGATCGCCCGATCGTAGTCGCGGGTCAGTCCGAAGGCCTTGAGCGCGAGCCTGCGGCGTTCGTCGAGCGGCACGTCGAGCGCGTGCTCGTCCAGGAGCGCCACGACGCGCTCGTAGTCCTCGGGCGAGCTCACGACCACCACGTTCTCGAAGTTCTTCGCGCCGGCGCGAAGGAGCGTCACTCCGCCGATGTCGATCTCCTCGAGCGCCTCGTCGAGGGTGGTGCCCACGGCCGACGCGACCTTCTCGAACGGGTAGAGGTTCACGACGACCATGTCGATCCGCTCGATGCCCTCACGCTCGAGCGTGGCGACGTGGCTCTCCTTCTGCGGCCGGGAGAGGATCGCCCCGTGGATCCGCGGGTGGAGCGTCTTGACGCGGCCGTCCAGGATCTCAGGTGCCCCCGTCAGAGCCGAGACCTCCTGGCAGCCGACGTCGGCGGCTCGGAGGATCCTGCACGTCCCCCCGGTCGACACGATCTCGATGCCGAAGCTCTGAAGGGCCTGCGCGAACTCGACGACGCCCTTCTTGTTCGAGACACTGATGAGCGCTCTCTTCACCGTCATGTCGCGTCTCTCCTCCCGGCTCTGGCGGTTCCGGCCTTCATGACGCACTCGTGCGGGTAGCTTCCGTCGAAACACGCGACGCAGTAGTTCCTCCTGGGAGGCGGCGCCGAGTCCAGAAGGCCGTCGAACGAGAGGTACCCGAGCGAGTCGACCCCGATGAAGTCGGCGATCGCCGGGACCTCGTTCTGGGAGGCCACGAGCTCCTCCCTGGTCGGCGTGTCGATCCCGTAGAAACAGGGGAACCGGATCGGGGGCGACGCGACCCTCAGATGTATCTCCCTGGCGCCCGCGTCCCTGATCATCCTCATGAGCTTCTGGCTCGTCGTCCCTCTCACGATCGAGTCGTCGACCACGACGATCCGGCGCCCGGCGAGCGTGTCGGCCACCGGGTTGTACTTGATCCTCACGTTGAAGTCGCGCAGCGACTGCCGCGGGTGGATGAACGTCCTCCCGATGTAGTGGTTTCGGATGAGCCCGATCTCGAGCGGGATGCCCGACGCCTCGCTGTAGCCCATCGCCGCGGAGTTGCTCGAGTCGGGAACCGCGATCACGATGTCGGCGTCGGCGGGATGCTCGCGCGCGAGGTTCCGCCCGAGGTTCCTCCGGACGTGGTCGACCGAGACGCCGCCCACGAACGAATCGGGGCGCGAGAAGTAGACGTACTCGAAGATGCAGAAGCTCCTGGGTCCGTCCGCCGGCACGAGCCGGTGCGAGACCGGCGTCGGTCCGTTCAGAATGAGGATCTCGCCCGGCTCGATCTCACGCGCGAGGTCCGCGTCGACGATGTCCAGGGCGCAGCTCTCGGACGCGACCGCCCATCCCCCGCTCCTCACGCGCCCGAAGCAGAGCGGCCGGTAGCCTCTAGGGTCCCTGACGGCGATCAGACGCCCGTCGATCATGAGGACGAGCGAGTACGCGCCCTCGACCCCCTCGAGCGCCTCGGACAGGATCGCAGGTATGTCCTCGATCGTTCGAGACGCGCGTCTCGAGTAGGCGCGCGCGACCAGGTGCAGGATCGTCTCGGTGTCGGTCGTCGTCCGGAAGATCGAGCCGCCGGCCTCGAGCGTCGAGCGGAGGCGATCCGAGTCGACGAGGTTCCCGTTGTGCGCGGCCGCCAAAGGCCCGCCACGGAACCGCACGAGGATCGGCTGCGCGTTGTTGAGCTTGCTCTGCCCCGTGGTCGAGTAGCGCACGTGCCCGAGCGCCACGGCGCCCGGGAGCGAGTTCAGAATCGACTCGTCGTGGAAGACGTGGTTCACGAGCCCCATCGCCTTGTGCTGAAACGCCGTCTCGCCGTCCCACGTCACGATGCCGGCGCTCTCCTGGCCGCGATGCTGCAGGGCGTAGAGACCCAGGTACGTGAGCCTGGCCGCGTCGGGATTCCCGGCGATCCCGAATATGCCGCACTCCTCGTGAAACACCTTCGTCACCCCACTGCCGTCACCGTGCCGCGGTCCTCGTGAGTCGGCCTCTCGTGTCGTCGCGCCGCAGGCGCCGGTCGGATCGGCTCTCCGGACGTCGGTCGCGCTCCTTCGCGCGCTCACCTTCGTCCTAGGAAGACACCCGATTCAGCACTTCGTGGTACGCCTCCATGAACCCGCCCAGGTCCTGACGGAACCTGTCCTTGTCCATGATCTCGCCGGTCGACGAGTCGTGGAACCGGCACGTGTCGGGCGAGATCTCATCGCCCAGGATCAGCTCCCCGTTCTTCGTTCCGAACTCGAGCTTGAAGTCGACGAGGTCGATGCCGCGCTGCGAGAGGAAGTTACTCAAGACGACGTTCACGGCGAGCGCCTCGCGCTTCATCGTGTCGACCTGCTCGGGCGTTGCCAGATCGAGCGCCCGCACGTGCTCCTCCGAGAGGATCGGGTCGTGAAGGACGTCGTCCTTGAGATAGAACTCGACGATCGGCGGGTCGAACCGCGTGCCCTCCTTGACACCGAGGCGCCGGACGAGCGAGCCCGCCGCGACGTTCCTGATCACCACCTCGACCTTGAGCATGTCGAGCCTCAAGACGACCATCTCGTTCTCGGAGATCGTCTCGACGAAGTGGGTCCTGATCCCCTCGTCCTCCAGGAGGCCGAAGAGGTGCGACGAGATCTTGTTGTTCAGGATCCCCTTCTCCTCGACGACCTCGTGCTTCGTGCCGTCGAACGCGGTCGCGTCGTTCTTGAACGCCTGGATCATGTGGTCCGAGGAGTCGGTCTCCCACAGGATCTTCGCCTTTCCTTCGTAGAGCGGGGTCGTCTTCTTCATCGCTTCGGTTCCTCCTTGGGACTCGTTCCAGTCGCGGTCCCCGCGCCGCCCCGGCGCTCGCACGCCGCGCGGCCCGAGGTCGGCGATCTCGCCTAACCCTTCGTCTTCGCCGGTGTCTTCTCCTCGCGCTCGGCGCAGCAGCACGCATCAGTGCACCCGTCGTCCTCTTCCGTGATTCCCAACCGCTCGAACACGCTGTCTGTGTGCGCGAGGTGCCGGTCGAGCGTGAATGCTCGGGCGAGCCCCTCGCGACCGAGGTGCTGGATCACCTCGCCGTCCTCCTCGATCATCTCACGAAACGTGGTGCCCGTTTTCCTCGCTCGCATGGCGGCCGCCTGCACGCGGTCGTACGCGTCGTCCCGGCTCATCCCGGCCTCGACGAGCATCGTGAGCACGGTGCCCGAGAAGAAGAGACCCTCGGTCGTCCCCATGTTGTCGAGCATGCGCTGCGGGCGAACGTCGAGCGCGCGGACGACGTCGGCGAACTTCGTGACCATGTAGTGTGCCAGGATCGAGCTGTCCGGCAGGATCACGCGCTCGACCGACGAGTGCGAGATGTCGCGCTCGTGCCAGAGCTCGATGTTCTCGAGCCCGGCCGCGGCGTTCGAGCGGAGAAGCCGCGCGAGCCCGCACATCTGCTCGCACTTGATCGGGTTCTTCTTGTGGGGCATCGCGGAGCTGCCCCTCTGCTTCTTCGCGAAGCCCTCCAAGATCTCGCTCGTCTCGGTCCTCGCGAGGAGCCGGATCTCGAGCGCCTGCCGTGCGATCACGCTCCCGAGGAGTGCGAGGGCGTTCAAGTACCGCGCGTGCCGGTCGCGCGCGACGATCTGGCTCGAGATCGCCGCCGACCGAATCCCGAGGGCGTCCATGACGTGCTCCTCGACGCGCGGATCGACGTTCGCGTAGGTTCCGTCGCGTCACCCGCGCGCGTGAGCTCGTCCCACCAGTAGGCGAACTTGAGCCCGAGCGACATCGGCTCGGCGTGGACGCCGTGCGTCCGGCCGATCACGGGCGTCTCCTTGTGGGCGAGCGCCTGCTCGCGCACGGCCACGGCGAGGCCGTCCAGGGCCTCGAGGATGAGCTGTCCCGATCGCCTGATCTGCACGGCGATCGTCGTGTCGAGGATGTCCGAGGAGGTCATGCCGAGGTGAATGAACCGCCCGTCCTCCCCCACCTCCTCGCCGAGCGCCTTCAGGAACGCGATCACGTCGTGGTGCGTCTCCTGCTCGAGCTCGTTCATGCGCTCGATCGAGACGGTCGCCTTCTCCTCGATCCGCGCCGCGGCCTCCTCGGGGACCTTGCCGATCTCGGCCCAGCCCTTCACGGCCTCGATCTCGATCTTGACCCAGAGGGCGAGCTTGACGCGCTCGTCCCAGACGGCGGACATCTCGGGTGTTGAGTAGCGTGGGATCATCGTTGCCTCATGTTGCGCGGCCTCGCGCTTCGCTCGTTAGTCGGATTGCCAGCTGAGAGAGCCGATGCTGCCGCGGCTCTCGGGCTCTCACTGCTCAACTCGCCACTGCTCCGCAGTCGCCGCTGCGGTGCGCGGAACGACCGGTCCCGCACGTGCACTCGGCTCAGCGCAGTAGGACCACTCGCTGCGTGTCGGTGGCTCCGTCCACCTCGAACCGCACGAAGTAGACTCCGGACGCGACCCGTTCTCCGGAACTGGCTGTCCCGTCCCAGTCGACCGTGAGAAGACCCTGGACCCCCGTCGGGGGATCGAGCCGCCGGACGAGCCGACCGGCCACGTCGTGTACCGAGAGCCGCGCAAACCGCCAGTGTTCGGGAAGCGCGTAGCCGATGGCCACACGCGCCGTGGCAGGATTGGGCATCACGTATCGGATCCCGGACGGCAGGGCTCCGGGCACGGAAGCCGAAGCCCGAATGTCGGTCGCGAGGATCTCCTCGCCGGAGGAAAGCACCGCACGCAGCTCGTACCAGAACGTCCCACCGGGCCACGCGGTCTCGTCGACGTAGCTACCCAGTGCAGCATCTGGCAGCGGCTCAGGCGTGATGCAGCCGTAGGGACCGTCCGCGGAGAGCGCCCGGTAGATCCTGAGACCGACACCACCGGTAGAGCTCGGAAGCAACCATCTGAGCAACACGGCGTGATCATCATGCGCGAGCGTGGCGTAGAAGGCAGTTTCAACCGGCGTGTCGTAGCTCCTGAGACCAAGGCTGTGATACTCGCCTCCTGCGATCCCCACGTAGTCGGCGTTCGGCGCGGGGACATCGCACTGGCCGTAGCCGTTGTACCCCCAGGCCACGATCGTGCCGTCGGTTCTGAGGCCCAGGCTGTGATCCCAGCCCGCCGCGATCGCCCCGAAGTCGGCGTTCGGTTCGGGGACGTCGCACTGCCCGTAGTAGTTGTCCCCCCAGGCGACGATCGTCCCGTCCGACGTGAGACCCAGGCTGTGGTAATAGCCCCCCGCGACTGCCACGAAGTTGGCGTTCGGCGCGGGGACGTCGCACTGCCCATCGTCATTGTCTCCCCAAGCCACGATCGTCCCGTCCGACTTGACGCCCAGGCTGTGAGACTCGCCCGCGGCGACTGCCACGAAGTCCTCGTTTGGTAGTGGAACAGTGCACTGACCGTAGTAGTCGTCTCCCCAGGCCACGATCGTCCCGTCCAACTTGAGGCCCAGGCTGTGCCCATAGCCTCCCGCGACCTCCGCGAAGTCGGCGTTCGGCGCGGGGATGTCGCACTGATCGTATTCGTTGTACCCCCAGACCACGATCGTCCCGTCGGACTTGAGGCCCAGGCTGTGATAGTCGCCGCCCGCAACGGCCGCGAAGTCCTCGTTCGGCGCGGGGACATCGCATTGGCCGTACTCACTGTAGCTCCAGCCCACGATCGTCCCGGCGGACGTGAGGCCCAGGCCGTGAGAAGCGCCCCCCCCGACCGCCCTGAAGTCCGCGTCCGGCGCGGGCACGTAGCTCTGGCCATACTCATCGTGTCCCCAGGCCGCGACCGTCCCATCGGACGTGACGCCCAGGCTGTGGTAGTGGCCCCCGGCGACCGCCACGAAGTCGGCGTTCGGCGCGGGGACATCGCACTGGCCGTAGATCGGATTCCCCCAGGCCACGATCGTCCCGTCGGACTTGAGGCCCAGGTTGTGAGTATTGCCCCCCGCGACTCCCACGAAGTCCTCGTTCGGCGCGGGGACATCGCACTGGCCGAGGGAATGGTCCCCCCAGGCCACGATCGTCCCGTCGGATTCGAGGCCCACGCTGTGAGACTGGCCTCCCGCGACCGCCACGAAGTCGGTGTTCGGTGCTGGGGCATCGCACTGGCCGTCGCCGTTGGCCCCCCAAGCCACGATCGTCCCGTCCGACTTGAGGCCCAGGCTGTGATTACGGCCCGCCGCGACTCCCACGAAGTCCTCGTTCGGCGCGGGGACATCGCACTGGCCAGACGTGTTGCGTCCCCAGGCCACGATCGTCCCGTCGGACGTGAGACCCAGGCTGTGCCACCCGCCCGCCGCGACCGCCACGAAGCTGGCGCTCGGCGCGGGGACATCGCACTGGCCAGCGTTGTTCAGCCCCCAGGCCACGATCGTCTCGTCGGACGTGAGCCCCAGGCTGTGACCCCATCCCCCCGCGACCGCCACGAAGTCGGCGTTCGGCGCGGGGACATTGCACTGGCCGAAGTAGTTGTACCCCCAGGCCACGATCGTCCCGTCGGACGTGAGGCCCAGGCTGTGATGAGAGCCCGCCGCGACCGCCACGAGACCATTAAGCGCCGATGGCTCCACAACGACCTGGTCGCCCCATCCGACGATGGACCCGGTCACCTGACCGCTCGCGACCCCGGTCCCCAGGGCCAGAGCGGCCACACAAACGAGACCGAACACTGTTAGCAGCTGCTTCATGCGCTCGTCTCCCTTTCAGGACAGGAACGAGGATGTATCACCTCGTCGGAAACCGTGGCGGCGGCGGTCCGTCACGCAGCCCCCGCCAGGCTCACTCGGTGCTCGGCGTCCTACTCCTCGTCCTCCGTCGCACAGAGGTCCCACTGGAGTCCCACCGACAGTGCGAATTCCTCCATCTCCAGGTAGAAGCCTGTCAGAGTCAGCCACTCCGTGGCGAAGTAGGACAGGCCGACGTGCGGGTTGACCCCATCATACGAGTAGAACGGGCTCACCCTGTCGAAGAGCGTCAGCGAGACCGTTCCCAGTCCCCACTCCTCCTCGAAGCCCGGGAGGTCCGTGGCATAGCCGCCCGCCAGGCTGATCGCGAGGCGACCTTCGACGATCTCCCTCGTCTTCGAGACCTGAAGGTAGATCGACTGGTCGCTTCCGCCCGTCTGCACGCTGCCCGTGCCCAGCGTGAGAGCAGGACGCCACCCGTCGAGCTCCTGCGCGATCGGCTGCACGCGAACGCTCCAGGTCGGCTCCTCCGAATCGACAGCATACCCGACTCCCACGTCCATCCACGAGACCAGCCCGGAGCGGAACTTGAGAACAGACGTCTCCTCCTCACCGTCAGGGATGGAGAGCCAGGAGCCGAGAACCGTGCCCGGTGACAGCAGGTCACCCGTGGCCTTGCCCGAACAGGCGGGGCAGCCGGGGCCGCACTCCTGCGCCTGGGTGGGTCCAGTGAGGACCACGAGCAAGATCACCGACGTGATGATCAAGGTCGCTCTGAATCGCATGTGCTGCTCCTTGTGACAGGACCGGGTGAATCGCGAGCCGCCCGCGAGTGGTGAGACTGGCGCGATGGGTGCGTCGCGGGCGTCAGCCCGCGGTGCAGTCGACGTGACAGCCAAGCTCGTCGGCTGCATACGCTAGCTAGGCAGGCGGCCATGTCACTTCTCTGGCCGCTCCTTCTTGAATCCGCTGACCAACAAGAGCACAAGCCCGACTACACCGAAGCCGATTCCGGCAGTTCGGATTCCGTCGATGGCGAGTACGAAGCTCCCGCCGAAGAGGCCACCCCCCAAAGCCAGGAAGACGATGCCACCCACGAGCCCCAGTGACCACTTGCTCACCTCACTCGCCATGAGTCCTCCTTACAGTCACGGCGTTGCCCTTGCGACTCCGCCCCCGGCCGCTCTGTCTAACGAATCGTGTTTCACCCGCGAGCGCTGGCTGGCGCGCCGGGTGCAAATGCAGCCGGCGTGACAGACAGGCTCGACGGGTGCAAACGCCAGTTAGGCGGCATCACCTTGGCGCTCGCCCGAAGGAGCCGGACGCAGCTGCGCTCCTGAGAATCGACCGCCCACCCTACGAACTTCACCCCCAACGATCGACGAAGGTTGCCTAGCTACCCTCGCTTCCGCAGAACGATCGCAAGAACCGCGACCAAGACGATGAGAACGACCACCAATAGAATGGGTGTTGTCATGCCCTGATTCCCTCGAGTGATGCCCGCCTAACGCCCCTCCCTACTCCCACTCAATCGTCGACGGCGGCTTCGAGCTGACGTCGTAGCACACGCGGTTGACGCCCCTGACCTCGTTGATGATCCTCGTTGAGATCCGCTCGAGGACCTCGTGGGGCATCGGGAACCAGTGCGCCGTCATGCCATCGAGCGAGTGCACGGCCCGAACGGCCACGACGTGCTCGTACGTCCGCTCGTCCCCCATGACCCCGACGCTCCGCACCGGCAGAAGCACGACGAACGCCTGCCAGATGTCGTCGTAGAGCCCGGCGTTCCGGATCTCCTCGATCGCGATCGCGTCCGCCTCCTGCAGAACCGCGACGCGCTCGGGCGTGACGTCGCCGACGATCCGGACCGCGAGCCCGGGTCCGGGGAACGGGTGCCGCCCGAGGATGTCCGCGTCGATCCCGAGCTCGGCCCCCACCTTCCTTACCTCGTCCTTGAAGAGCGTCTTCAGTGGCTCGATGAGCTTCAGGTTCATGCGCTCGGGGAGCCCGCCCACATTGTGGTGGCTCTTGATCGTCGCCGACGGTCCCTTGACCGAGACGCTCTCGATGACGTCGGGGTAGAGCGTTCCCTGCGCCAGGAACTCGACGTCGCCCTGGGCCTTGGCTTCCTCCTCGAAGACGCGGATGAACTCGGTCCCGATGATCTTCCGTTTGCGCTCCGGGTCCTCGACACCCGCGAGACCAGTGAGAAACCTCTCCCTCGCATCCACGATGTCGACCTTGAGGTCGAGCTTCTCGCGGAGCCGCTCGATGACGTCGCGGTCCTCGTTCTTCCTCAGGAGCCCGTTGTCGACGAAGATCGGGATCAGCCGGTCGCCGATCGCCTTGTGGAGTAGGACCGACATGACCGACGAGTCGACGCCGCCCGAGAGCGCGCAGACGACCCTCCCCTCCCCGACCTCGGCGCGGATCGCGTCGATGGTCTCGCCGACGAACGACGCCGGCGACCAGTTCGACGGAATCCCCGCGATCTCGTGCAGGTAGTTCTCGAGCACGCGCTTGCCGCGCTCCGTGTGGATGACCTCGGGATGGAACTGGAGCCCGTAGAACCGTTTCGCGTCGTTGCCGATCGACGCGACCTTCCCGTCGGCGCTCCTTCCGAGCACGCTGAACCCGGGCGGCGGTTCGACGACCTCGTCACCGTGGCTCATCCAGACCTGCGTTTGGCGGTCGAGTCCCGCGAAGAGCGGGTGCCCGGTCTCGGGCTCGAACCCCATCGGCCCGTACTCGTGCGTCGTGCCCGCGGCCACCGTTCCCCCGAGCGCCTCCGTCATCGCCTGCATGCCGTAGCAGATCCCGAGCACCGGGATCCCGGCTCCGAAGATGCCGGGGTTCGGCCTCGGCGCGCCCTCGTCGTAGATGCTCGACGGTCCCCCCGAGAGCACGATCGCACTCGTTCCGCGCGCGATCTCGAGCGGATCCGCGTCGAACCGCATGACCTCGGAGTAGACGCCGCACTCGCGGATGCGCCGCGCGATGAGATGCGTGTACTGCGACCCGAAGTCGAGGATGACGACGCGGGTTCTCTCCACGCCCACCTTCCCTTCTCGATCGTCCGTGCCCGAGGTCGCGACCCCGCCCGTGCTTCCTTCGTCGCCGCGGGTCACGGTCACCTCCACATCCCCACCTGCTGCGCCCGCTGCATGAGCTTCCCCTCGGAGCGGATCGCCGGGGCGATGATGAGCTCGGCCTGCTGGAGCTCGAAGATGTTCTTCGCGCCCACGGCTCCCATGCACGTCTTGATCGCGCCCAGGAGGTTCTGCGTGCCGTCGTCGGTCATCGCGGGACCGATGAGGATCTCCTCGAGCGTGCCCGAGGTTCCCGTCTTGATCCTCGCTCCCCTCGGCAGGTTCACGTGCGGCGTCGCCATGCCCCAGTGCGTCCCGCGGCCCGGCGCCTCCTTCGCGCGCGCCATCGCCGATCCGATCATGACGGCGTCGCCGCCCGATGCGAACGCCTTGCAGACGTCGCCGCCGGTGTCCATGCCGCCGTCGGTGATGACCGGGACGTACTTCCCCGTGCGCTTCTGGAAGAGGTCGCGAGCGGCGGCCGCGTCGACGGTCGCCGTCACCTGCGGCACGCCGATTCCGAGGACTCCCCGGGTCGTACAGGCGGCACCCGGCCCGACCCCGACCAACACGGCGTCCGCGCCCGCCTGCATGAGATCGAGCGTCACGTCGTAGGTGACGCAGTTTCCCACCATCACCGGGATCGACATCGAGTCGATGAACGCCTGGAAGTCGAGCGTCTCGTAGTCGCTGGAGATGTGGTCGATCGTCGCGACCGTCGACTGAACGACGAAGACGTCGGCCCCCGCCTCTTCCGCGATCTGCCCGAACCGCGCCGCCCGCTGCGGCGTGCACGAGACCGCCGCCACCGCCTCTCCGTCCTTGATCTCCTCGATCCGCTTCCCGATCAGATCCTCCTGGATCGGTGGCGCGTAGAGCTTCTGCACGAGCTGGGTCGCGGTGTCGGGCCCGGCGCTCGCGATCTCCTCCAGGACCTTCTCCGGATCGGGGTAGCGCGTCTGGACGCCCTCGAGGTTCAGGACCCCCAGCCCTCCGAGCCGCGACATCTCGATCGCCATCCTCGTGTCGACGACGCCGTCCATCGCGGCAGCCAAGATCGGCACCGAGAACTTGAGATCCCTGAGCTCCCAGGTCGTGTCGACCTCGTCGGGGTTGATGGTGACCCTCCCCGGGACGATGGCGACCTCGTCGAAGCCGAAGGCACGTCTGGCCTTCCTCCCACGACCAATATACATACTCATCGAGACCTCCTTTGCGGGCTCGTTTCCCCAGTGGTATTCGGTTGTTCGTTCCGTTCGGAAGGTGGCGTACGACGTTCGCTTCGGCCGCGCCCTTCTTGAGAGCCTCTCGCGTTCGGTGTGTGGGCTCGTGCGGACCGGAGCGTACTCGGCGTTGGTCCTACTTCGTGTCCGGACGGCTCCCAGGCTTCACCACCGCGACTCCCGCGGCGCAGAGCGGGCACTCGTCCGGCTGATACGTCTGCATCGTGCGGCCCTCGAGGAGGGCCTTCGTCGGCGCCGGGAGGTCGAGCGGCTCACGGCTCCGGTCCATGATGAACCCGAACCCGACGAGCGATGCCCCGGCACCCGTAACGAGGCGGGCGACCTCCTTCACCGATCCGCCCGTCGTCACGACGTCCTCGATCACGAGGACGCGCTCGCTTGGGGTTACCCCGAAGCCCCGCCGGAACGCCATCGCCCCGTCGGCCCCGCGTTCGGCCCAGATGGCCCTGACGCCGAGCGCCCGGGCGACCTCGTAGCCGATCACGATCCCGCCGATCGCGGGCGAGACGACGACGTCGATGGTCTCCCCTTCGAACGCGTCGGCGAGCATCCGCCCGAGCTCCTCGGTCATCACCGGGTGCTCGAGCACCTTCGCGCACTGGCAGTACTCGTCGCTGTGGAGCCCGGACGTCAGCCGGAAGTGGCCCTTCGTGAGGGCCCCCGCCTTCGTCATGAGCTCGGCCGCCCGCTCCGCCACGGCCGCCGTCATCGCACCAACTCCGCGGGCGTCATCGCCTGATGGATCAGCCGGGCCGCCTGCCCCGGATCCTCGGCGTTCCGGATCGGCCGGCCGACGACGATGTAGTCGGCGCCGTTCGCGATCGCGACCTCTGGGGTCGCCACGCGCTCCTGGTCGTTCTTCGCGGCCCACGCCGGCCTGATGCCCGGCGTCACGATGAGGAAGTCGTCGCCGAGCGCCTTGCGGATCGCCCTCGCTTCCCACGCCGAGCTGACGATGCCGTGCGCGCCCGCATCGCGCGCCCGCTCGGCGAGCGCCAGCACCTCCTCGACCGTCGACGACATGCTCGTCAAGACCGTGATCGCGAGGACCTTGGGCGGCGTCGTGTTGAGCCGCGCAGCCTCCTCCCGGCTCGCGTCGACGGCCGCCTTCATCATGACGGGCCCGCCCGCCGCGTGGACGTCGAAGAAGTCGACCCCGAGCGACGTCGCGACGGTGGCGGCCTCGGCGACCGTGTTGGGGATGTCGTGGAACTTGAGATCCAGGAACACCCCGTAGCCCGCGGTCTTGAGGTCCCGGACGAGCGAGGGTCCCTCAGCGGTGAAGAGCCTGCTCCCCACCTTGAAGTGGGCGACGTACTCCCCGGTCTTTCCCGCGAGCTCGATCGCGTCCTCGCGGGTCGGCACGTCGAGCGCGACCATCAGCCTGCTGGTATCTGTTCCGTGCATACTCGGCTTTCCTCCCTTGCCAGTCCTACGTACTCGCCGATCGTCTCGAATTCTCTCGTCTCCATGTCGCGAAGGAGGCCCTCCGCGATCGCTACCGCTGCTTCAGGGTCCGAGAAGAGCGCGGTCCCCACCTGGAACGCCCTGGCTCCTGCCATCAGGTACTCGATCGCGTCGCCGGTCGACGCGATGCCGCCCGATCCGATCACGGGGATCGAGACGCACCCCGCGACCTTCCAGACGTTCGCGAGGTTGATCGGGAGGATCGCAGAACCTGAGAGGCCGCCGGTCACGTTCCCGAGGGCGGGCCGCATCCGTTCGATGTCGATGCGCATTCCCGGCATCGTGTTCGCCACGACGAGCGCGTCGGCGCCGGCAGTCTCGGCCGACTCAGCGACGCTCGCGATGTCGGCGGTCGAGGGCGAGAGCTTCACGATGAGGGTCTTGCTCGTTGCACCGCGCGCCGCGGACACGATCCCCGCGACGGCCGCCGGATCGTCCCAGACGGGACGCCTCGCCCGCTCGATGTTCGGGCACGAGATGTTGATCTCGACCGCGTCGATCTCGTTGCGGTCGCCCACGGCGAGAGCGAGCTCCGCGAATTCGTCGGGGCTTCCTCCCGCCACGCTCGCGACGAGCGCCGTCGGGAGGGCGGCGGCCTCCGGGAGTTTCTCGTTGAGGAACACGTCGAGCCCCACGTTCTCGAGGCCGATCGCGTTCAGGAGCCCGCCCGTCGTCTCGGCGAGGCGCGGCGGCGCGTTGCCCTCGCGCGGAGCCCGCGTGATCGTCTTCGTGACGATGGCGCCGACCGATTCGAAGTCGATGAGTCCCTCGTACTCGGGGCCGTACCCGACCGTGCCCGAGGCGAGCATGATGGGGTTCCGGAGCTTGAGCGCGCCGATCGTCGTCGCGAGCGCGGCATCGGACGGGTGGCTCGAGAGGCCTTCCGGTTCCGCCGTCGCGTCGCTCGTTCCCAGGCTCGTGTTCCGGCTTGCGTCAGACACAGGGTGCTCCTTCGAAGACGATCTCCCGGGCGTCGAAGACCGGGCCGTCCTTGCAGACCGTGCGGTAGCCCTGCTTGGTCGCGATGACGCACCCGCGGCAGGCGCCCGTGCCGCAGGCCATGATCTCCTCGAAGGCCAGCTCGCACGGGAGGTCCATGTCGCGCGCCACCGCCGCCGTCTCCGCGAGCATCCCCACGGGACCGCAGCAGTAGACCTTCGAGGGGCGCCCGATCTCGTCGAGCTCGCGGTCGAGAAGCTCGCAGACGGTCCCCCAGAACCCCGCCGTGCCGTCGTCGGTCGCGATGGCGACCTCGAAGCGGCCGTCGGAGGTCGTCGGCGGAAGGAGGTGATCGAGAAGCTCGTTCCGCGTGCGCGCTCCCACGAGCGCGAGGACGCTTCTGCCGCTCGCGTGCAGCTCGTGCGCGAGGAAGCGGATCCCGGCCACGCCGATTCCGCCCGCCACGACCACGGCCCGCCCGTCACCCTCGGGCTCAGAGAAGCCGTTCCCGAGCGGCCCCATGATCGAGACCGGCGCCCGGTACGGCAGGTCGGTGAGCGCCCGGGTTCCCTTCCCCCGGATCTCGATCAGAAGATCGATCTTCTCAGGCGTCGGCCTCCCCGCGATCGAGAACGGACGGCGCAGCGTCAGCTCCTCCGACGCGGCGACGTGAACGAACTGCCCAGGGTTGGGCTCGGGGAACTCGCTCTCCACCTCAAGAGTGAAGAGAGAGCTCCCGGGCGAGATGCTCACGCTTCTCAGCAGCCTCGCCGTCGTCGTCCGTGGCGGCTCCGTCTTCCTCAAAGACGATCTCCCCTTCAGAGATGGTCAGAATCACGCGTCCCGTGAGCGTTCGCCCGATGAAGGGCGAGTTCTTCGATTTCGATCGGAACCAGCTCTCCTCGACCTCCCACGCCCAGTCGGGATCGAAGACCGTGACGTCGGCCCGGGAGCCGACCTCGAGGTTCCCGTGGGGGATTCCGAGGATGCTGGCGGGGTCGGTGCTCAAGAGCTCGATCGCGCGCTCGAGAGCGATCGTTCCCGATTGAACCAGGTACGTGAGCGTGAGCGGCAGCAGCGTCTCCATGCCGATCATGCCCGGGGGCGCAGCGTCGAACTCGACCTGCTTCTCCTCGAGCGAGTGCGGCGCGTGGTCGCTCGCGATCGCGTCGATCGTGCCGTCGGCGAGCCCGATCCTGATGGCGGCCACGTCCGCCGCCGACCGGATGGGCGGGTTGACTCGGAGGCTCGTGTCGTAGCTCCTGACGTCGTCGTCGGTGAGAGCGAAGTAGTGCGGGCAGGTCTCGCAGGTGACGGCGAGCCCGTCCTCCTTCGCGCGCCGGACCAGCTCGACCGAGCCCCTCGTCGACACGTGAGCGACGTGGAGTTTCGCCCCCGTCGTCCGCGCGAGGATGATGTCCCTCGCCACCGCGACCTCCTCGGCCGCCGCGGGGATCGGCCTCAAGCCTGCTGTCGTCGATGCGAGCCCCTCGTTCATGACGCCTCTCCCCGAGAGCTCGAGGTCCTCGCAGTGTGAGATGATCGGGCGCCCCACCATCGAGCTGTACTCGAGGGCGCGCCGCATGACCGAGGGGTTCACGACGGGGCTCCCGTCGTCCGAAAAGGCGACCGCGCCGGCGTCCGAGAGCTCGGCCATCTCCGTGAGCGTCTTTCCCTCGCGCGCAAGTGTGATGGCGGCGATCGGATAGACCGCGATCGGCGTCCTCTTCGAGCGGACGAACTGGACCCAGGACGCCGTGTCGATCGCGGGCGTCGTGTTCGGCATCGCCGCGACGGCGGTGATCCCGCCGTGGGCCGCCGCCACGGAGCCGCTCTCGATCGTCTCCTCGTCCTCGCGCCCGGGCTCCCTCAGGTGCACGTGCATGTCGACCAAACCCGGTGCGACGATCGCGCCCGTGACGTCGATCGTGCGCGTCCCCTCGCCGCCTTCGAGGTCGTCCCCCCACTCCGCGACCCGGCCACCATCGAGGAGGACGTCGACGTGGTCGTCGGTCCGCGTGGCGGGGTCGATGACTCGCCCTCCCTTGAGGAGTATCCTTCTCATAGTCCCACCTCCGCCAGGATCTCCGGCTCCTCGATCCTCTCTTGGGCTCGCACCCTGGAGAGGAGGTAGATGATCGCCATCCGAACGGCGACGCCGTTCGTGACCTGATCCAGGATGACCGACCGCTCGCCGTCGGCGACGTCGGGGGCAAGCTCCACCCCGCGGTTGATCGGTCCGGGGTGCATGATGAGGACGTCGGGTCTCATCTCGGCGAGCCGCGCCTGGTCGATCCCGAAGAGCCGCGTGTACTCGCGGAGGCTCGGCAGGAAGCCGCCCTCCTGCCTCTCCTTCTGGATGCGCAGGATGTTGACGACGTCGGCGTCGTGGGTGGCCTCGTGGATGTCGCTCGTGACCGTGACGCCCAAGCGCTCAACCTCGGCCGGCATGAAGGTCGTCGGCCCGCAGAAGGTGACGTCGGCCCCGAGCGCGGCCAGGCCCCAGGCGTCCGACTTCGCCACGCGCGAGTGGACGATGTCGCCGACGATCGTGACCCGCTTGCCGGCGAGGTCCCCGATGTGGTCGCGCATCGTGAAGAGGTCCAGGAGCGCCTGCGTGGGGTGCTCGTGCGCGCCGTCTCCGGCGTTGATGATCGAGACGTCCAAGTGCTGCGTGAGGAAGTGCGGCGCGCCGGGCGACGAGTGTCGGATGACGGCCATGTCGACCATCATCGCCTCGATGTTGCGGGCGGTGTCCCGGAGCGTCTCGCCCTTCTTCACGCTCGACGTGGAGGCCGAGAAGTTCAGGGTGTCGGCCGACAGCCTCTTCTCGGCGAGTTCGAACGACATGCGCGTCCGCGTGCTCGCCTCGAAGAAGAGGTTGACGATCGTCACCCCTCGGAGGGTCGGCACCTTCTTGACAGGCCGGTCCAGGACCTCCCTGAACTTCGCCGCGGTGTCGAGAACGGTCAGGATCTCGTCGCGGCCGACTCCCTCAAGGCCGAGAAGGTGTTTGTTCGTCCAGCTCACATGCTCCTCCCCGAGGCCCAGGGTAGAACGCAAAAACGGGCGCGCCGCTGGAAGCTGCCTGCGGTTCACCCGTTCCTATGCGTTTGTGTGCTCTCACCCTTTCTAGCCTCGCAGTGCTAGATTAAAAGGCGGTTCTCACTGCTTAGGTGCAGTATAGCCAAGCGCCCGTTTTCATGCAAGCGCTTTCTGAAGGCCTCGTGACGATTTCGTGCGGACGGAGCCGGCCGCGGAAGGCGGCTTCGGTCCCGCCCGGTCGGTCCCGGGCGCCCCGGCCCCGGCGGATCGGAGCCCGCGTGCTCCCCCGGCTACCCGTCTCCGCGGAGCGGGACGACACAGAGAAAACTGACCGGCTCGTCACCGCGGTTCACGAAATTGTGCTCCTCTGAGGGCTCGACCAGGAGGGAGTCCCCGGGGCCGAACTCGGTCTCCCGGCCCTCGGTCACGAGGCCGCCCCGGCCGCTCACCACGTAGATCACGTGCTCCCAATCGTGCGTGTGCCACGGCGTGTTTCCGCCTGGCTCGATCTCGAAGAGCCTCATCGCGGCGGTCGGAGCGCCGTCGGTGTCCCGGATGAGCCCCGCCATCTTGACCCCGTTCGCTCCCTCGACGCCGACCGGCTGGGGCGTCCGCTCTGTCTTCGGAACGTGCTTCACTCCTCTCCCTCCCTCTCGCTTGATCCCTCGCCTGCTTCGTCTCCGCCAGTCTATAACGGGGCGCGCCCCCGCGCACGCCCAAACGACGGGTGCCCGTGCGCCCGCCTCCGCGCGCCGAAACGACGGGCCACGCCCGGCCCGTGCGCGGCCGACGCGGGGACCGCACCCGCGCCCCGTGGGGCTCCGTCTCCTCACCCCAAAACGGAGACGAGGGGCCTCGCGGCCCCCCGTCCATGAAGGTAGTGGTGCTCCTGCATCACTTCAGCATCAACATCTTTCTCGTCGAGGCGAAGCCCGGCGCGGCGATGCGGTAGAAGTAGACGCCGCTCGCGCACCGCTCACCGGCGTCGTTCGCGCCGTCCCACACGACGTGTCCGGACGTTCCCGCCGGAAGCTCCTGGTCGAGGAGCGTCCTGACGACCCTGCCCGCGACGTTCATGACCCTGATCGTCACGGGTCCTGCCTCCTTCACGCTGTAGGCGATCTTGGTGATTCAGGCGATCCTGGAGCCCCGTGTGGTAGTACCCCTCGCTCGTGTAGTTGTCGGAGCCGCCCCCGGCGGTGCCGTCCATGATGAACTCCATGCCGAAGCCGAGGTTCACCGTCTGGTAGCCGTCCGGGTGGGTGTAGGCCACACCGGCCTGCCGCCTCGTGTCGTCGTCCCTGACGTAGTCGGCGACGATCTCGGTTCCGGCGATCCCGGCGAACGGGCGCACCACGTCGAACGCGTGCAGGACGGGGCAGGCGCCACGGATGATGGCCTCGCCGTCCAGATACGTCATGAACTCGTGATCACCGGCGTGGTTCTCCATGGCCGGGACGCTGTCGACCGTCACGGCGCCGACCGAGTTGTCGACGAAGTCGGACGCGAGCCAGGTCTCGTAGAACGCGAGCGTTTCCCTGTGACCATCGATGAGCTCGTAGCCCGTGTTGTTGCCGGTGACGAGGAGGTTCCGCTCCTTGCCGGCGGCGGACTGGCTCAGCCACTCTCGGAGGTTGCGCTGATCGGTCCGGTTCAGCGTGTAGGCCGGGATGTTGTTCATGAACCAGATCTGCGTGTTGTAGTACTTCATCCCCGTTGTGTCCGGGCCGTCCGAAAGCCTGCTGCCGGTCGGGACCTCGACGTCGTACGTCTCGTACTCGTAGCCGAGGATCTCGAGCATCTCACGGTAGTAGTACTCGGACCTGTGATAGACGTCGTTGTAGCGCTGCGCACCCGGGGTCCAATACCCGTCCTTGTCGACGATGAGGATGCCAGGCTGCGTCGTCGTCGCCGCGATCGGCAGGATCGACATCTCGAACGTGCGGTCCGGCGCGCGCGAGGGCTCGGTCGCGATCGTTCCCACGCCGTCGGTCGCCTCGAAGTAGTACCTGATCACGCTCCCCGGCACCATCTGGTTCCATGGCGGCGGGGCGTACCACCAGAAGTTCTCGGGGTCGGCCGCGTCCTGGCGGCGGCACGCGTAGTACTCCCACGTCTGTCCGCCGTCGCTCGAGGCAACGACGTTCGCTGAGACGATGCCGTCGTCGTCCTTGATCTTGATCGACGCCGTGTCGAGCAGCGCCTCCTCGAGATCATCCTGGAACCAGTCGTTGAAGTCGAGCCAGTCGTGGTGCTCGAACGAGGTTCCGGCGTCGCCCGACGGGATGCCGACCATCTGCCTGTTCAGGTACATGCCGGCGTAGTGGAGTCCCGAGGCGTCGGTCGTGTCGCTCCGCACGGCCCACAGGATCGCGAGCCACTCGTTGCCGGCGAAGGCGTCCCAGTCGTCCGAAACCGTGTACCAACCGGGCGGCTCGACGTACCACCATCCCGGTGCCTCGTCGATGAACCCGCCCGGGTCCTGGACGCAGTCGACGATGTCGTCCGTGGCGAGGTAGAGGTTGAAGAGGTCCCCGGTCGACGGCGGGGCGTCGACCCAGAAGTCCCACTTGCCGACGAGCTTCGGGGCCCCGCTGACGCTGATCGGCGGGCTCATCAGCCACGACCACTGGTTGTCCTGCATCTCGCTCGTGAAGGGATCGACCGCGCCGTACATCCAGGAGCCGGCGGGGCGGTCGTTGCAGGTGAAGTCGCGGCCGGTCTCGAAGTCGATGTCGTACTGGCCGCGCCACCACGTGGCGCCGATCTGTCCCGTCGCCGGCGTGTCGTCGTGGACCCAGCCCATGTTGCCCGACTCGGCGTTGTCGATCCAGAAGTTGACGGCGGGCGTGCCGCCCGACCACGTGATGTTGTCGATCTGCCACGCGCCGTCCTTGACTGAGTTCGTGGGCGGGTTGTTGAGCTCGTCCTC
>JALGVU010000297.1 GCA_025774545.1 bacterium
GAGACCGTCGACCGAACCGTACTCGATGCCGCGCTTCGAGACGCCGATCGCTCCCACGATCTGCGTGAGGCCCATGATCTTCCCGTGCGGGATCCCCACCTCCTTGCCCACGCCGGTCGTCGCCGTCTTCTCCCGCTCGTTCAGGGCCTTCAGGATCGTCGCCTCGTCGGTACCCGCGAGCGCCGGGTTTCGCTTGAGAAGCCGGGTCATCTCACGAAAGAGGTCGTCCTTCGTTCGCGCCCGCAGGTTCGGGTCGATGCTCTCGCCGACGAGCGCCTCGATCAGCTTCATGGTTGGTACTCCTTCGTTAGCGCGTCGCGCGGGTCCTCTTCCGCGCCGAGCCCGAGGCCTCGAGCGCGTACTTCGCGAGCGGGGGTCCCACGATCTCGTTCACGAGGATCGATGCGAGGACCACGTTGACCATTTGCCCCATGTACGGGAGATGCGTGAAAACGGGCGTGTCCTGAAGGACGAGGATGAGCCCGATCGCGACTCCGGCCTGCGGGAGGAGCCCGAGTCCCAGGTACTTCCTCGTCACGTGGGACTCTCCGGCCACGACCGCTCCGAGGTACGCGCCGCCGTACTTGCCGGCCGCGCGCGACAGGAGATACGCGAGGCCGACGGCGCCGGTCGCGGCGATCGTGCGCACGTCGAGCTCGGTCCCCGCCAGCGCGAAGAACGCCGCGTAGATCGGCGGGCTCAGAGGCTCGAGGATTCTCATCACCCTGGAGTTCTTGGCGGAGAGGTTCACGAGCACGAACCCCATCATCATGTTCGCAATCAGGGGCGACACGTGGATCGACACGGTGATGCCGCTCGTGACGAGAACGAACCCGAGGACGATCACGATGATCTCGTTGTTGCTGCGTCTGTTCAGGACGAGTCGGTGGACGACGTAGCCGAACATCACACCGATCAGGATCGAGATCAGAATCTCCCGGATCGGGTGGAGGATCATGATGATCGGTCCTCCGGTGTGGGAACCGCCGACCATCGCGGCCGCGAAGGCCATGACGAACCCGAAGAGCGTGATGCAGAAGGCGTCGTCGAGTGCGACGACGCCGAAGAGGGTGGAGACGAGGGGCCCCCGTGCCCTGAGCTCGGTCGCGATCGCGACCGTCGCGGCGGGAGCCGTGGCGGAGGCGATCGCGCCCAGGAGGAGCGCCATGGGGAGCGGCGCGCCGAAGGCGTAGACCGCGGCCGTGACGGCACCGAACGTCGCGAGGAGCTGCACCACAGTGATGATGAGGATGTTGCGGCCGGTCGAGCGGAGCTTGGCGAGGCGGAACTCGGAGCCGATGGTGATCGCGATCAACCCGAGTGCGATGTGAGGCACGGGCGCGAGCGACTCGACGATGTGGTCGGGTACGACGTTCAGGACCGACGGACCGAGGACGAGACCTGCGACGATGTAGCCTGAGATCGTCGGGAGCCTGAGGCGCATCGCCAGCTTCCCCCCCACGAACCCGGCGAGGAGGAGCGCGCCGACGCCGAAGATGAGGTTGCCGTGGACGAGGTTCCGAAGCCCGATGAGCGCGTCCAGGATGATCGTCATGAAGCGTTTCCAGGAGTCAGGTTCTGCCGCCCGAGCGCGGAGGGACCGGCGAGTTCTGCGCAGGTCTCTCCTCTGCGCGGCTCGCCGCGTCGCTGTCGTCGGCCCGTGGGACGCGGGCTCCTGGGCCCGCCCGGGCGCGTGGGACCGAATTGTAGCATCTGGCTGGTGGATTCTCCAGGCCCGAGCGCCCGGCCTGCCCGCGAGCGCCCGGCATGCCCGCAAGCCGCTCGGCCTACCGGTCGCTGCCGCGTGGCTGGAGGTCAACTCGCTGCTCGCGGCCTGCACGCGCCTCGCGTCTCCTCCCACCCCAGGCCGCTCCCCAGGGTACCCGCCCCTTTGCCGTGGCGGGCGGCGGAGCGATGCGGTACCATGGGGTATTGAGCCTGTCCAATCCCTGGAGGCGAAGCGCCTTATGAACGTGCTCGTACTCAACTGCGGAAGCTCGTCCGTGAAGTTCCAGCTGATCGACCCGTCGCGGAAGCAGCCGCTGGCCAAGGGCGCGGTCGAACGCGTCGGCAGGAGGAATGCCCTCCTGACGTACCAGACGACCGGGAAGAGTGAGATCAAGGAGGTCCTCGAGATCCTGAGCCACGAGGCGGCGATCCGGATCGCCCTCTCAACGCTCCTCCACCCGGAGTACGGGGCCATCGCCGATCAGTCGGCGATCGACGCCGTGGGACACCGCGTCGTGCACGCGGGCGAGGAGTTCCAGGACTCCGTCCTCATCGACGAGAACGTCCTCGAGAGCGTGCGCGCCTGCACGAAGTTCGCGCCGCTTCACAACCCGCACAACCTCAGGGGCATCGAGGTCGCGATCGAGCTTCTTCCGGACGCTCCGCAGGTCGCGGTCTTCGACACGGCGTTCCACCAGCGCATGCCCCGCGAGGCCTACATGTACGCCCTGCCGCTCGCCGCGTACCGGAAGCTCGGCATCAGGCGCTACGGGTTCCACGGGACGTCCCACAGGTACGTTGCGCAGGCGGCCGCCGCGAAGCTCAAGCGTCCGCTCGAGGATCTCAGAATCGTCTCGTGCCACCTCGGGAACGGGGCGAGCGTCGCCGCGGTGAAGCACGGCGTCTCGGTCGAGACGTCGATGGGCTTCACTCCGCTCGAGGGACTCGTCATGGGGACGAGGAGCGGGGACGTCGATCCGGCGATCGTCCTCTATCTCATGGAGCGCGAGGGTCTCTCCTACAAAGACGTGAACGAGCTCCTCAACAAGAAGAGCGGTCTCCTCGGGCTCTCGAGCGTGAGCAACGACATGCGCGAGCTGATCCGCGAGGCCGAGGATGGAAACGACGACGCCGAGCTCGCCATCGAGGTCTTCTGCCACCGCGTCCGCAAATACATCGGGGCGTACGCCGCGGTCATGGGCGGCCTCGACGCCGTCGTCTTCACGGGCGGCATCGGCGAGAACTCGCGGGAGGTGCGGAAGCGGGTCTGCCGGGGGCTCGAGTTTCTCGGGGTGAAGATCTCGTCCGCGAAGAACTCGCGCAACTCGACCGCGATCGGAACGGGCGACACCGCGGTGCTCGTGATCCACACGAACGAGGAGCTCGCGATCGCGCAGGACACGCGGCGGGTGCTCACCGAAGCGAGGGAGCGAGCCCGCGACCTGATCCCGGGACGACGGGGAGCGGGTCTCTCCGAGGAGGAGCGTGTCGAGCTCATCTCGCTTCTGGGACGCGCCCCCGGCGCCACGCCGTCGCAGCTCGCGGCCGATCTCTCCGAGAGCCTCGGAACGGAGATCCCCGCGGAGACGATCGCGTTCGAGCTCGCGAGGCTCGGGATCGTCAGTGAGGAGGACGAGCAGACGGCCGGCAGGCCTCAGATCTCGCCCGCCGCCCTCGAGTCGCCGGAGGCTCCGGTTCCCATCGACGCGTCCGAGACCGGCTGGGTGATCGCGCGGTGTTGGCTCACCGCGATGGAGCAGACCGCGAGGGACTTTCACGGCAGGCGGCCGCACTTCTTCACCTACCGCGCGTACGAGCACTCGAC
>JALGVU010000070.1 GCA_025774545.1 bacterium
GTCGAGGTCTCTGCGCTCTTCTTCAACACGCCCGCCCGCAAGAAGTTCCTGAAGAGCGACCGCGTCGAGATCCGACGGATCATGGACCTCCTGACCGAATACGCGGTCCTCTATCCGGGCGTGCGGTTCGACGTGCAGGTCGACGGACGCTCGGCCCTGGGGCTTCTTCCCACACAGAAGCTCAAGGAGCGCGTCGCCGCGGTGATCGGAAGCGGGCTCGCCAAGGAGATGCTCCCCGTCGAATTCGAGGACGGGCCGTACGCGGTCACCGGACTCATCGGGAAGCCGTCGACGGCGCGTCCGCGCGCCTCGCAACAGGTCATCGCCGTCAACGGACGCCCGATTCGGAGCCGGCTCCTCGCGGCGGCGATCCGCTCGGGCTACGGTGAGCTGCTCCCACGCGACCGGCATCCGATCTTCTTCCTGCTGCTCGCCGTCGACGGCAGGTTCGTCGATGTCAACGTCCACCCCACGAAACGCGAGATCCGCTTCGGCGACGGCAGGAAGACCTTCGCCGTCGTCGAGAGCGCCGTCCGCGGCGCGCTCATGACGCACGACACGGCGCCTGCCCTCGCTCCGCACGCCGCGCGCGAGGCGGGCGGCGAGGCCCACGCCGCTCCGCCGGGCGCTCCCGCGGCCGAACAGCTTCCGCTGGCGTCCTCCGTGATGGAGGGGTCGAGCCGTTTCGGCGAGGCCGGCCCCAGGGCCGGGACCCCGGCGGCGCCGGCGGAGGGGCAGGAGCCCCCCGGCGCGCCTACCGAGACGCAGCAGGACGTGAAGTTCTGGCAGCTTCACAACGAGTACGTCTTCGTGCAGACGCGCGAGGGCGTCCTCGTGATGGATCAGCACGCCGCGCACGAGCGCGTGCTGTACGAGAAGGCCCGCAGGACGCTCGAGGGCGCCGCAGAGGCAGGCCCGAGCCAGCAGCTGCTCTTCCCGGTCGTCGTCGACCTGACGCCCGGCGAGGCGGCCACGTTCGAGGAGATCCACCCGCTCCTCGACAGGCTCGGACTCACGGTCCGCCCCCTGAGCGGACGAACTGTCGTGATCGAGGCAGTGCCGGGCGCCTTCCCGCGCTGGCCTCACGAGCACATCCTGCGGGATATCCTGGCGGACCTCCCGTCGGGGAAGCCGGCGGTGCGCGACCTCGTGGAGAGCATCGCGAAGACCGTCGCCTGCAGGGCCGCCATCAAGTCCGGCGACCCGCTCAAGCACGAGGAGATGCGGGCGCTCGTCGACCAGCTCTTCGCGACCGAGCTTCCGTACTCGTGCCCGCACGGCAGACCCACGTTCATGCGCATGACGACCGCGGAGCTCGACAAGCGGTTCGGTCGGACGTGACGCGCGCCCCCGAAGAGGACAGGCGGCGTCGGATCGTCGCGATCGTCGGCCCGACGGCCGTGGGGAAGACGTCGATCGCGATGCGCGTCGCCGAGGAGATCGGCGGCGAGATCGTCTCCGCCGATTCCCGGCAGATCTACCGCGGGATGAACATCGGTACTGCGAAGCCGACGCCCGACGAGCTGTCCCGCGTCCACCACCACCTCATCGACATCGTCGACCCGTCCGAGATCTACGATGCCGTGCGCTTCGCCCGCGACGCGGAAGCGGCGATCGGTCGCCTCATCACGTCCGGGATCGAGCCGTTCGTGGTCGGGGGAACCGGCTTCTACGTTGCGTCACTCTTCGACGGGATCTTCGAGGGGCCGGGCCGCGACGACGACGTCCGGAGCGAGCTCAAGGCGCGCCTCGCAGCGGGCGGCCCGCCGGAGCTTCACGAGGAGTTGGCCGCCGTCGATCCCGCGTCGGCGACGCGCATCCACCCGAACGACGCCTCGCGTATCATCCGCGCGCTCGAGGTCTACCTCTCGACCGGCAGGACGCTCTCGAGCTGGCAGGCGGACGGGAACCGCGCGCCCGCGTACGCCGCTCGCACCTTCTCCCTGACGATGCCGCGCGAGACGCTCTACGCGCGGATCGAGGAGAGGGTCGACGCGATGGTCGAAGCCGGGTTTCTCGAGGAGGTTCGAGCGCTCGTTGCCGAGGGGCGGCTCGCGACGGGGATGCCGGCCGCGAGCGCGGTCGGCTACCGCGAGTTGCTGCCTGTCGTCGAAGGAGACGCGGGCGTCGCGGCCGGCGAAGAGGGTGATGCCGGCGGCGGTGACGCAGAGGCCCGCGCAGCCGACGGGCGCAATCTCCACGATGCGGTTCTCGAGATCAAGCGGAACACGCGGCGCTTCGCGAAGCGCCAGCTCACGTGGCTGCGATCGTTGGAGGACGCGATTCCGATCGACGTCGGGGAGCTGGGAGTCGAAGGGTCCGCTCGTGAGATCCTGTCGCGGATGCCCGCACGTTCCGATTCCTCGTAGGTCGCCGTCGGCGAGCGCCGCGTGGCGCGTCCACTCGGCGCGCACCACGTGGGGATCCCACGCGCGCACACCGCACGGGGTTCCCACGCGCGCACACCGCACCGCACTTCCCCGCTCGAGCCCCACTACCGGAGGTACCCCAGCGCCCTGAGTGCCTCGCACGTCCCCGCTCGAGCTCCACTACCGGAGGTACCCCAGAGCCCTGAGTGCCTCGGTCTGCTGAGACGTGAGCGACTCGACCGAGACGTCGGTCGATTCCGTCGTGGCGTCCCACTCGCGGAGGAGCGACTCGAGCTCGTCCCGCACGGCAACCTCCTGGGCCGCGCGATCGTCCACCTCGGCGGGATCGGCGGCGAGGTCGTAGAGCTCGACCCGGCCGGTCGTCGGGGACTCGATGTACTTCCAGGCAGGCGTCCGGACGGCGATCTGCTCCTTGGGAACCACGGGCCACACGATCTCGAAGTCGGTCTGGCAGAACGCGATGCGGTCGGCCGCGGACTCGTCGCACACGGTCCCTCGAGCGAGCCCCGAGAAGTCCTCGCCCTGGCACGCGGGGCCGCCCTCCGCCCCGATGAGCGCGAGCAGGGTCGGGCAGAGGTCGATCAACCGGACCTGGGCAGACACGCGGCGCGGGGCGAGCCGCCCGGGCGACCGGATCATGAGCGGGACGTGCACGAGGGGATCGTAGAGCCTGCTCCCATGGGCGAAGTAGTACTCGTGCTCGAAGCTCTCCCCGTGGTCGGCGACGAGGACCACGACCGTGTCGTCGGCGATCCCCATCCCGTCGATCTCATTCAGAAGCTCGCCGATCCTCCCGTCCATCGAGGCGATCTCACCCTGGTAGCGGAGCCACTGCTTCCGCACGAAGTCGTCGGGCATGTCGTACCCTGGCGCGAAGCGCTCCTCCTCGTTCGCGTAGGGAGCGGGGACGTCGGCGAGCCCCTCGCGCGCCGCGAGATCGAAGGGCGCGGGGGGCGCGTACGGCGCGTGCGGGTCGTAGTAGTGCGCGATCGCGAAGAACGGCTCGTCGGCGTGACGACGGATCCACGGCAGGACCTTGCCGTTGACGCGCTCCGCAGACATCTCGAGATAGCGTTCCACGACGTGCCGCCTCGTGAGCGACCGGTACATCCTCCTGATCGCGAAGTCGGACCGGAGATACCACCACGGCTCGACCGGGCTCACGTAGACCTCGAACCCCTGGTCTGTCCCGTAGAAGCCGTTCAGCACGTCGGTCGAGACGAACGCGCCCGTTCGATAGCCGCGCTCGCGAAGAAGCTCGGCGAGCGTCTCGAAGGCCTCACCCAGGATCTTGGTGTTCGTGTCGACGCCGTGTGTTCTCGGGTAGAGGCCGGTCAGCATCGTGCAGAAGGCGGGACGCGTGAGGGGCTCCGGCGTCACGCACTGCTCGAAGAGCACGCTCTCCTCTGCGAGGCGATCGATCGCTGGTGTCAGTCCGTCGGTCGATCCGTAGCAGCCGAGGCAGTCGGAGCGCGTCGTGTCGATGATGATGAGAAGCAGGTTCGCGGGCCGGACGCTGCCCGCGTGGCTGAGCTCCGCGCGGCGGGGTGGCGGCCCGATTGCCCGCTTCATCGCGGGACGCGCGGCGACAAGGTAGATCGGAAGCCACAGAACGAGGACCGCCGCGATCGCCCACCGTTGCCGGCCGGGGCGCAGGAGGCCGCGTCCGATCGCGCACACTATCACGAACGCGAGCACGAGGGCCGCGGCGAGCGCGACCGCGTCCAGCGCGAGAGCCGTCGGCGCGAGCGGGCCGCTCGGGTGGAGCGCGTTCACGGCGAAGATCCAGTAGAACCCGACGAGGCCGGCGAGCGTCAGTGCCCAGACGCCGCCGCGCGACGTGAGGACCGACGGGCGGTCACCGGTGAACCGGCGGAGGAGGGCGAGGACGCACCCAAGGAGAACCCCAAACAACGCCCCGACGCCAGCGTGGATGAGAGGGCTCGCGATGAGGGTACCGAAGAGCCACCCGGTCGGACGCGGGGGAGCCATGAGATGGAGGACGGTCCACTCGAGGAACCCGAACAGGGCCGCCCACCGGGCACCGGTCGACGCCGCGAACAGGACCGAACTCGAGGCATCCACTCCCGAGGGCCGCGGGCGGGGAGCTCTGACAGGAACTCTACGTCGCATGTGGCTTCTCGATTGGGATGGAATCGCGCCATTGTACCCGACGCCACGGGCCGCCGCAAGACGCGGCCGGCCTCAGCACGCCGCCGCCCGCGAGACGACGGGGTCTCGGGAACCTCGCGGAGGCCGTTCCCCCCGCACGCGAGGTCGCGGGCCGCTCGGTCCCCGAGCGCCCCACACCTCCACCACAAACACCTTGACAGGCCCCCCGGAGCGGTGTATCAAGATGATCACAGACACGCAGTACGCACAGCGAGCGGGCATAACTCAGCTGGTAGAGTATCAGCTTCCCAAGCTGAGAGTCGCGGGTTCGAATCCCGTTGCCCGCTCCATTTCTTGTCGGGGCCGGTCGTGTCTCGGGGCCGGACGAGCCCGCTCCGGAGTCGACGGTCCCTGACGGACCACCCGGAGCGTGCGATGCTCGTTCAGACCGTCGAGCGCGGCTCTCCGGCCGCCCTCGCTGGAATCCTGCCGGACGACGACCTCGTGGCGGTCGCGGGGAGGCCCGTGCGCGACTCGCTCGACCTCATCTACATCCTCGGATGGGCCGACGAGGAGTCCCTCGCGTGGGTGTTCCGCCGGGGCGGCTCGGCCGGCGCCGGTGACGTCGTGAGCGTCGACCTGCCCGCCGATCCAGCGGACACGCTCGGTCTCGCCCTCGCCGCGGACAGCACCCGCACGTGCGGGAACGCGTGCACGTTCTGTTTCGTCGACCAGCTGCCGGTGGGACTCAGGCCGGGCCTCTACGTCCGGGACGAGGACTACCGGCTCTCCTTCGCGTACGGGAACTACGTCACCCTCACGAACCTGACCGACGAGGACCACGAGAGGATCTGTGAGCAGCGGCTCTCACCGCTCTACGTCTCGGTTCACGCCACCGACGACACCGTGCGCCGCCGGATGCTCGGAAACCCGAACGCGCCGTCGATCCTCGTGGCGCTCCGGCGTCTCGCGACGGCGGGCACGCGCGTGCACACTCAGATCGTGATCTGCCCCGGCGTCAACGACGGCGACGTCCTCGACGCGACGCTCGCGGATCTCGCGGGACTCGGGGAGACCGTCGCCTCGATCGCCGTCGTCCCGGTCGGCCTCACGGCGCACCGGGATGGCCTTCCCGCCATCGACCCCGTCAGCGCCGAAGCGTCCCGCGCTGTCCTCACGATCCTCGAGCGCCGGCAGCGCCAGTTCAGGCGTGAGCGAGGTGAGGCGATCGTCTACGGCGCCGACGAGCTCTACCTCACGGCGGAATGGGAGCTCCCGCCGTACGACGGGTACGACGACTTCCCGCAGCTCGAGAACGGCGTCGGGCTCCTTCGCAGCTTCGAGGCCGATCTACGCGAGCGGGCGCGCGACCTCGAGGGCGCGGTCGACCGCGCGCTGGTCATCGATGTTGTCACCGGGGAGCTTGCCGCCCCGTTCCTCGCCCGCGCGCTCCGGGAGGCTTTCCCGCCCCGATCCGACATCCAGGCACTGGTGACCCCGACAAGAAACACGCTCCTGGGTCCATCCGTGACCGTCGCCGGGCTCCTCCCGGGGCGCGACATGGCGCTGGCCCTCGAGCGCAAGACTCTCGAGCGCGGGTTTGCCGCCGATCTCTTCCTGCTTCCGGGCGAGGCATTCAACGAAGACGGTGTCACGCTCGATGGGATGACGGTAGACGAGATCGCCCGGGCGGCCGGACGGACGCCCGTGGTCGCGACGCGCGACCTCGTCGGGGCCGTCCTCGACTTCGCAACGGGCGGGGAGGAGACGCCATGACCGCTCGAAAGAACATCCCGATCGTCGCCATCGTCGGTCGCCCGAACGTCGGCAAGTCGATGCTCATGAACCGCATCATCGGGCGGCGTTCGGCCGTCGTCGACGACGTGCCCGGCGTCACGCGCGACAGGAACTACCAGGAGACCGAATGGAACGGCAGGCCCTTCGTCATCGTCGACACGGGGGGGCTCCTCCCGACGGAGCAGGAGGGGATGTCGGGGATGATCCGCGTCCAGGCCGAGAGCGCGATCGACGAGGCCGACGCGATCGTCTTCGTCGTTGACCGCTCGACCGGACCGACCGGAGTCGACACCGAGATCGCCTCGCTTCTGAGGCGGTCCGACAAACCGGTCATCCTGGTCGTCAACAAGGTCGACTCCGACGCCTACGAACTCGACGTTCACGACTTCTACAGCCTCGGGCTCGACGATCCGATCGACGTCTCCGCGATGCACGGGCGACGCATCGGCGATCTGCTCGACCGCATCGTCGCCATCATTCCCGATGCCGAGACCGACGACTCTGGCGCCGGCGTCCGGATCGCCATCGTCGGCCGCCCGAACGTCGGCAAGTCGTCTCTCGTGAACCGCATCGTGGGACAGGACGTCGTGATCGTGGACTCGACCCCGGGCACCACGCGCGACGCGATCGACACCGTGATCACGTACGAGGGACAGCGATACGTCCTCATCGACACCGCTGGACTCAGACGGAAATCGAGGATCAAGAGGGGCGTCGAGCTCTACAGCGCGATGCGCGCGCTCAAGAGCATCGAGCGAGCGAACGTCGTGGTGCTCGTCGTCGACGCGGAGGAGAGGATCGCCTCGCAGGACGCGCGGATCGCGGGATTCGCGGACGAGGCCGGCAAGGGCCTCATCATCGCCTTCAACAAGTGGGACCTGATCGAGAAGGACGACAGCACCCCCGGGGAGTTCGTCCGGCACGCGCAGGACGCCCTGCCGTTCGCGCGCTACGCGCCGGTCGTCCACGTCTCGGCCCTCTCCGGCCAGCGGGTCCGGCGGGTGCTCAAGCTCGCCCGGGACGTCTACGAGCAGGCGTCGATGCGCCTGCCGACCAGCAAGGTCAACGAGGCGATCACGGCGGCGGTCGAACACCGTCCTCCGCACGCCGGGCGGCGCGCGAACATCCTCTACTCGACGCAGACGGCCGTGCGGCCGCCGACGTTCATCGTCTTCACGACCGACGTCCGCGCGGTCGACCACAACTACCGACGCTACCTTGCAAACCAGCTCCGAAGGGAGTATGGTTTCGTCGGGACGCCCATCAGAATCATCGCGCGGAAGAGACGGTAGCCGTGCAAGCGGAGGCGCCGTGCAGACGATCTTCGTCGTGATCCTCTCGTACTTCCTCGGGTCGATCCCGTTCAGCGCCATCGCCGGGAGGCTCAGGGGCGTCGATCTCGGAGAGACCGGCAGCGGCAACCTCGGGTCCACGAACGTCGTCCGGGTGCTGGGGCCGGCCGTCGGCATCCCCGTCTTCCTCTGCGATGTCGCGAAGGGGTTCGTCGCCGTCGTCGTGGTCGCCGCCATACCGGGCGCCGACGCGATCCTCGGCCCCACGGGCGTTCGCGTTGCCGCCGGCCTCGCGGCCGTCGCAGGCCACATCTGGTCGGTCTTCGCGCGGTTCAAGGGAGGCAAGGGCGCCGCCACCGCGTGCGGCATGTTCCTCGGGCTCGCGCCGCTTCCGACGGTCGCCGTGTTCGTGATCTGGCTCGGCGTGATCTTCACGACGCGGTACGTGTCGGTCGGCTCGATCGCCGCGGCCGTGGCGCTCCCGCTGGCGGTCGCCGCGCGCACCAAGATCGCCGGCGAGCCGCCGGAGCGCATCCTGATCGTGACCGCGGCGGTCATTGCCGTCGCCGTCGTCCTCAGGCACATCGCCAACATCCGGCGTCTGATCGCCGGGACGGAGAACCGCTTCCGCAGGACCTCTGGATAGGGGGTAGACGATGGCTCGCGCCGCCGTGCTCGGAGCCGGAAGCTGGGGCACAACACTCGCGCTCGTCCTCCACGAGAACGAGCACGACGTCCTCATGTGGGAGTTCGACCGAGAGCAGCTCGAGGCCGTGATCCGCGACCGGGAGAACAAGAAGTTCCTGCCGGGCGTCGCCGTGCCGGGCGAGATCGGGATCACCGACGACCTCGCGGCCGCGCTCGCGGGCGCTGACGCGGTGATCTTCGCCGTGCCCTCGCACGTTGTGCGGTCGGTCGCGAAGCGCGCGCGGGAGGGCATCCCCGCCGGGACGCTCGTGGTGAACGTGGCGAAGGGAATCGAGAACGAGACGCTCGCTCGGATGTCAGAGGTCCTGACGTCCGAGCTCGAGCGCCCCGGCGCCTCGGGGATCGCCTCGCTCGTGGGACCGAGCCACGCCGAGGAGGTCAGCCGGAGGCTCCCGACGACCGTCGTCGCCGCGGCGGTGGCGGAGGAGACCGCCGTCGCCACGCGGGACCTCTTCATGACCGACTACCTCCGCGTCTACACGAACACCGACCTCGTCGGCGTCGAGCTCGCGGGCTCGCTCAAGAACGTGATCGCCATCGCTGCCGGCATCTGCGACGGCCTCGGATACGGGGACAACACGAAGGGGGCGCTCCTGACCCGCGGCCTCGCTGAGATCACGAGGCTCGGCGTCGCCATGGAAGGACTTCCCGAAACGTTCGCCGGGCTCTCGGGCATGGGCGATCTCATCACGACGTGCATCTCGAAACACAGCAGGAACCGACACGTCGGCGAGGCGATCGCCTCCGGGATGACGCTCGCCCAGGTCCTCGACTCGATGGTCATGGTGGCCGAGGGCGTACGAACGACGAAGAGCGCCGTCGAACTCGGGCGGCGCCACGGGATAGAGCTGCCCATCACCGAGAAGATGTACGAGGTGCTCTTCGAGGACAGGAACCCCAGGGAGGCGATCCGGCAGCTGATGCAGCGCGAGCCGAAGCCCGAGACGATCGGGCGTCGCGGCTGACGGCCGCGTCGCGGCCCCGCCGCCAGACGGGTGCGGACCGTCGCGTCGGGGTTCTTCCAGCCTGACGACCCGCGGCCGCACGACTGCCGATCGGTGTTCAGACCGGATGCGGAGAATGAGAACGAAGCCACACCCCGGAAGCACCAAAGGGCCGCCGGGCGGACGGTTTCGGGTCTCTTGAGGCCCCCGACATTGGGCTTGTCTCCGGTGGGTCGCTGTGCTAGATTGAGGCCCGTCGGGGCGTAGCGCAGCCCGGTTAGCGCACTAGCATGGGGGGCTAGGGGTCGCTGGTTCGAATCCAGTCGCCCCGACCATTACAACAGCACTACCGCTCGGCCCGGAACGGCACGCAATGTTTGCCCACGCTCTCTACAAGTTCGCGGCGTTTCTGGCCCAGAGGGTGTCGCTGCCCACCGCACGCAGGTTCGCCGCTGTGGTGGGCAGATTGACGTGTCTTTTCCAGAGGCGGAACCGGCGCCATCTGCACCGGAATCTGACGGTGGCCCTGGGCGACCAGCTCTCGGACCGCGAGATCCGGCGCCTGAGGCTCAAGATCTACGCGAACTTCGCCCGGTTCGTCACCGATTTCCTCTGGCTCCCGAGAATCAACCGGGAGAACCTCCACGAGTTCGTGACCGAGGTGAGCGCCGAGCGGTTCGCCCACCTCGCGGAGCTCTGCGCCGGCGGGACTCCGGTGATCTTGCTCGCGGCGCACATCGGGAATTGGGAGCTGGGGGCGGTCACGGGCGCGCTCCTCGGGCACCCGCTGACGGCCCTCGTCGATGTCCACCCGAGCCCGCAGGTCACGCGGTTCTTCAACCAGCGGCGGGCCGAGAAGGGCGTGGAGGTCGTCACGGTCGAGTCGTTCCACAAGTGCTTCCGTGCCATGAAGAGGCGCAGCATCATGGCCATCGTGGGCGACCGTCCGGTCACGGGCCAGGGAATCCACGCGACGTACTTCGGAAGGGAAGCGCTCGTCCCCGACGGACACGCGCTTCTCGCTAGGCGCTTCGGCGCGACGATCGTCCCGGCCTTCCTCGTGATGCAGGACGACGGGCGATACGAGCTCATTCTCGACGAACCGATCGTCCCCAGGGTCACGGACGACGAGGAGGCCGACATCCGCGAGTGCGTCGATCGATGCCTCCGTGTGTTCGAGCGGTACATCAGGGAGTACCGCGACCAGTGGTACGTGTTCAGGCCCATCTGGCGCGAGCCGGGAGCGGTTCGGGCCACGAGAGAGGACCGGCTACGCGCGAGAGAGGACCGCCGGAACGACCGCCTTCGAGCGCGCGCCGAGCGGAGGGCGCGGGTGGAGCGATGAGAACTCTCGTTGTCGTTCCATCGAAGGACCTCGAGGAGGTCGTCGGCGACGTCGTCCGGCGGGTCCTGGCCCTCGATCTCGACCTCGACGTCCTGGTGGTGAACGACGGATCGACCGACGACACGTCGCGCGTCGCGCGCGAGGCGGGCGCCCGCGTGATCGACCACGCGACGAACCTCGGGAAGGGCGCGGCGCTCAGGACCGGATTCGAGCACGCCGTCGAAAAGGGGTACGACGCGGTCGTCACGCTCGACGGCGACGGGCAGCACGATCCCGCGGCGATCTCGCAGTTCGTCGAGGCGCTCGAGAAGACCGGCGCCGACATCATCGTCGGGACGCGGATGCACGCGGTCGGCGCGATGCCCGCGCTCCGCGTCTGGACGAACCGCACGACGTCGCGGGTCGTGTCGTTCCTGTCCGGACAGGTGATTCCGGACAGCCAGAGCGGTTATCGGATCATCAGGGTGTGCGTCCTCGAGGATCTCGTCGGCTCGCTCGTCTCGACGCGGTACGACCTCGAGTCCGAGATCCTGATCCGCGCAGGACGGCGCGGGTTCAAGGTGGCCGCGACGGCGATCGAATCGATCTACCGGGGGACCGTGAGCCACATCCACCCGGTGGTCGACACGATGAGGTTCTTGAGGCTCGTGGGACGGAGTCTCTTCTGGCGGTAGGGAGGAGAGGGAGGACCATGGAAAGACCGGCGATCCTCGTGAGCAACGACGACGGCGTGCAGGCCGACGGGCTCGCTGCGCTGAGACGGGCACTCGCCGAGATCGGCGACGTCACCGTCGTGGCGCCGAACCGCCAGCGGAGCGCGGCGAGCCACTCGCTCACGGTCGACGTGCCTCTCCGCGCGACCTATCTCGAGGACAACGTCGTGAGCGTCGACGGCACGCCGACCGACTGCGTGCTCCTGGCGCTCAAGAGCCTGCTTCCGAAGCCGCCGGACATCCTGGTCTCGGGCGTCAATCGCGGGCCGAACGTCGGCGACGACGTGACCTACTCGGGAACCGTGGCGGCCGCGATGGAGGCCACGCTTCTCGGGATCCCCTCGATCGCCGTCTCGCTGGGCCACTCGGCCGGAGGCACCTTCGACTACGTCCCGGCCGCCGCGATCGCGCGCGACATCGCGAAGCTCGTTCTCGAACGCGGGCTTCCCGACGACACGCTCCTGAACGTCAACGTGCCGAACCTGCCCGCCGAGGAGATCAAGGGCATCCGGATCGCGAAGCTCGGGAAGCAGACGTACGAGGACTCGATCATCGAGAAGACCGATCCCCGCGGCCGTCGCTACTACTGGATCGGCGGATACATCTCGACCGCGCGGACGGAGAGCGACACCGACATCGCCGCGGTCGCGGACGGGTTCGTGTCGGTGACGCCGATCGACCTCGATCTGACCGACTACGACGCCATGGGCGCACTCCGGAACTGGCCGTTCTCGAGGATCGCCTCGGTGGTCAGGGCCGAGATCGCGGCGCGGCCCCCGTCGACCGAGAGTGCCGGAGACGGGAGCGCCGCGGCGGTGATCGTCGAGCGACCGGAGGACGAGTCGTGATCGACGAGGGACGCCAGCGCGCGGAGATGGTCGACACGCAGCTCGTGCCCCGGGGCATCACCGATCCGCGGGTCCTCGCGGCGATGAGGGAGGTGCCGCGCCACCGTTTCGTCGGGCCGGGGATGGAGTCGGCCGCGTACGGGGATCACGCGCTCCCGATCGGCGAGGGACAGACGATCTCGCAGCCGTACATGGTGGCGCTCATGACGCAGGAGCTCGCCCTCGAGGGCGACGAGAGGGTCCTCGAGATCGGGACCGGCTCCGGGTACCAGACGGCGCTCCTGACGAGGCTCGCGGAGAAGGTCTTCTCGATCGAGCGCGTCGAGGCGCTCGCGCGGCGCGCGCAGAAGACGCTCGACGAGCTGGGATACACGAACGTGCTCGTGAAGATCGGCGACGGGACGATCGGATGGAGCGAATTCGAACCCTACGACAGAATCATCGTGACCGCGGGCGCACCTGACATCCCGCAGAGCCTGCTGGAGCAACTGGCCGACCCTGGCATCATGGCGATCCCGGTCGGCGACCAGGGATTCCAGGAGCTCAAGATCGTGAGGAAAGAACGCGGGTTGACCGAGATCAGAGACGCGGGCGGCTGCGTCTTCGTTCCCCTTCTCGGACGAGAGGGCTGGAACGGAAACGGATAGGCGGAAGGAGAACGGATGCTCGAACGGCTTCTGGAGGCGATGGCGGGGATGCCTGAGGCGTGGGTCGCCTTCATCGTGTCGGCCCTTCCCATCGCGGAGCTTCGCGGGGGGATTCCAGTCGCGATGAAGTTGGGGATGGGGTGGAGGGAGGCCTATCTGGCCTGCGTCGCGGGGAACTTCCTGCCGGTCGTGCCGATCCTGCTTCTGTTCGACCCGCTGGCCAGGTTTCTGCGCCGTTGGCCACCTTTCGACCGCTTCCTCGAGAGGCTCTTCGCACGGACCCGCCGCAGGAGCCAGCTCGTGGAGCGGTACGAGGCCGTCGGGCTCATCCTCTTCGTGGCGATCCCGCTCCCCGTGACGGGCGCTTGGACCGGGGCCCTGGCCGCCTATCTCTTCGGCGTGCGGCCACGATACGCGGTCCCGGCGATCACCCTCGGGATCCTGATCGCGGGCGTCGTGGTGACCCTGGCCACCCAAGGGGTGTTGCATCTCTGGCGGCTCTAGTGTAGGATGTTCGTTCAAGTCGGGGCGTAGCGCAGTCCGGTTAGCGCGCACGGTTCGGGTCCGTGAGGTCGGAGGTTCGAATCCTCTCGCCCCGACCAACACCAGAGGGGGCCGCATTGACGAGCCGCCGTGTCAGAATCACGGTGGTGGGCGCAGGCTGCTCCGATCCGGAGACCGCCTCGATCGCCGAGCGTGTCGGAGCTGGCATCGCTCGCCGGGGCGGTATTCTCATTTGTGGGGGCTTGGGCGGCGCGATGGAGGCCGCGGCCAGGGGAGCGAAGTCGGAGGGCGGTCTCACCGTCGGAATCCTCCCCGGACCGCGTGCTGCCGACGCGAATCCCTTCATCGACGTGCCCATCCCGACGAGCATGGGCGAGGCGCGAAACGTGATCAACGTGCGGGCGGCAGACGCCGTCATCGCCGTCCGGGGGAGCTACGGGACGCTCTCCGAGATCGCGTGCGCCATCAAGATGGGAATCCCCGTTGTGGCCATTCGGGCGTGGTCGGAGATTCCCGAGGTGATTCAAGCCGGTTCACCCGAGGAGGCGGTCGAGACAGCGTTCGAATCCGCCGGAGCGGCACGGCCGTGAGCGCCGAGCGGCTCCACGCGACGGTCCGAGGAATGGTCCAGGGCGTCGGCTTCCGGCACTTCGTCATCCGTGAGGCTCAGGCGCTGGGACTTGCCGGCACCGTCGCCAACCGGCGCGACGGGAGCGTCGAGGTGGTTGCCGAGGGGCAGCGAGACGGCCTGGAACGGCTGCTCGCGGCGCTCCATGAAGGTCCGCTGTCGAGCGTCGTCAAAGACGTTCGTACCGAGTGGGGAGAGGCAGCGGGGACCTTCGTAGGCTTCGACGTGACCTTCTAGGCTCAGGCGGGGAAGCAATCCGTGAGAGCTCCTTCGCGCAGGACGATGACGCTCGCCGCGACCCTCGCGGTTGCGGCGTTTCTCGCGCTCGGGAGCGGCGGGTGCACGCCGCTCGTTCCCGGGACGGGGAGCAGCACGACACGCTCGAGCGGGCGCGGCGTCTATCACACGGTGAGGAAGGGCGAGACCCTCTGGAGGATCTCGAAGGCGTACGGCGTCGGAGTCACCGAGATCAGGGAGGCGAACGACCTCACCGATAGCACGATCGGGATCGGACAGAGGCTCCTCATCCCGGGCGCCAGGAGCGCCAAGCGTGTGACGCCGGCGCCCGGCACCCGCACCGCCGAACGGAGCGAATCGGTCGGGAAGCCCGACGCAGAGCTCTCGTGGCCGCTCGCCGGGCGGAGAAGGGACTCGGTCACGAGCCACTTCGGACCGAGGACGGACCCGGTCTACGGCGGGACGCAGTTCCACAAGGGCATCGACATCGACGGCGCGCGTGAGGAGCGGGTGCTGGCGGCCGCCGACGGCGAGATCGTCTTCGCCGGGAGAATGAGCGGCTTCGGCACGGTCGTCATGGTCGACCACGGCGCGAGGCTCATCACCGTCTACGCACACCTCTCCCGCGCGATTGTCTCGGTCGAGGACATCGTCGAGCGGGGGAGACCCGTCGGCTACATAGGTTCGACCGGGAAGGCGACGGGCACGCACCTGCACTTCGAGGTGCGATACAAGGGCGTGTCGGTCGACCCGCTGGACTATCTGCCATAGAACGGCCCTGGGAAGACCCACGGGCGCCCGAGATGCGCAACGGCACTGAGACGCGCGATCATCGAACGCAGCGCGGGCGGGTGACCCGATCAATGGATTGCGGCATCGGTAGGGAAGGAGCCTCCATGAACCTCAAGAAGCTCATCCGCGACGTCCCCGGGTTCCCGAAGCCCGAGATCGTCTTCAAGGACATCACGACCCTCACGAAGGACCCGATCGGTCTCGCGGCGACCGTCGACGCGATCGCGGACCGCTACGCCGACGCGGACATCGACCTCGTCGTCGGTATCGAGGCGCGCGGGTTCATCTTCGGCGGCGCGATCGCCTACAAGATGGGACTCGGGTTCGTCCCGGCGAGGAAGCCGGGAAAGCTCCCGGCCGAGACGGTGCGCGCGGAGTACGAGCTCGAATACGGGACCGACGCGATCGAGATGCACAAGGACGCGATCGAGCCCGGACAGAAGATCCTCATCGTCGACGACCTCCTGGCGACGGGCGGCACCGCGGCTGCCGCCGCGGAGCTCGTCGAGATGCTCGGGGGAGAGGTCACCGCGATCGCGTTCCTCGTCGACCTCACGTTCCTGAAGGGCCGGGACAAGCTCCCTGGATACGAGGTTTTCAGTCTGGTAGACTACGACTCCGAGTAGAGATCCGCGGTCGGCGATCTCACGCCGCCCGCCCGCGTGCCGGCCGCATGGCCGCACGCCGTGTGCGCACCGCCTGGTCGCACGCAGACACGACAGGAACACGTGCCCCCGTAGCTCAGGTGGATAGAGCACCGGTTTCCTAAACCGGGTGCCGCAGGTTCGAGTCCTGCCGGGGGTACCACTCCGAGAGAACCTCTCGGTCTCGCACTGAGAAAGCGGCCCAATGTCGGGCGGGTGCCCGTACAGGGCCATCTTCATGCTGTCTGGCGCCAGGACAGCCTTGTGGAGCACCAGTCTCATCAGCTCCTTCTGACGGTGGGGCTGGATCAGCTCAAAGACGTCGGAGAACTTCGAGAGAGCGGACATCACGAGTTCCTCGCTAACAGACTCACGTTCGATTCCGCGAATCGCGTTCTCGACCGCCTCAA
>JALGVU010000298.1 GCA_025774545.1 bacterium
CGGCCGCGCTCGGACGGAGGGCCATCCTCGCGATGGTCGCCGTCTACCTGGTCGTTCCGTTCCTGCTCGGTCTCCTGCTCGACGCGCTTCCGATCGTCACGGCGACGGTCGCCGTGACGCCTTGATCGCGCCCCAGCTCGTCTCGTCCGCTCCCGACGTCCCGCACGGGTCGCAGGCGATGCCGTTGGCCCCGACGAGCCCGCACGCCACGCCGCTCGGGTGGTTGCCGGGCGCGCACGGCGAATCCTCGCAGAGGCCGTAGTTGCCGCCCGCGGAATCGCAGAAGAGCGGGTCCTCCGAGAAGTTCCCCTCCGCCCCGTATTGGTCCGAGATGCACCCGACCCAATCGCCCCCCTCGTTCCCGAAGACGTCACAGCACGTGAGCACGGGCGCGGGCGTGAGGAAGCACGAGACGCCGGCGTCGGGGCGGTTCGACGCGATCACCGAGTTCCGGATCGTAACGAGGCTGTCGTGCACGATGTCGACGCCTGCCCCGTAGTCCGCGACGTTGTCGGCGATGGTGACGTTCACGAGGATCATGGTCGAGTTGTCTCGCGCGACGACTCCCCCACCGGCGTACGCGGAGTTCCCGACGATCGTCACGTCGGTCAGGTGCGGAGAGCACCAGGCGCCGCCGCACGACAGACCACCGCCCCGGTCGGCGGCGTTCCCCTCGAAGCGGCATCGCGTGAGCGTCGGCGCTCCCGTGAAGTACGCTCCGCCGCCTTCCGCGTCCGCGGTGTTCCCCACGAACACGACGTCGGTCATGACGACGGGCGATTCGAGGTTCGCGGAGAGCCCGCCGCCGTTCCCGACGCCGCCCACGCCACCGACGTGGTTCCCGACGAAGACGATGTTCGTGAGGGACGGAGACGAACCGTGGCACCACATGCCGCCGCCGTAGAGGTGTCCGGTGTTGTTCTCGAAGACGAGATCCACGAGGGTGAGATCAGAGTCGACGCACGCGAGCCCGCCGCCCGCGAGCTCGTGCCACTGGCCCGAGTCCGGGGTGAGACCGCCGGTGAACGTGATTCCGCGGATCGTCGCGTCGACGACGCCTTCGCACCGCATCACCCGCCCTTCGCCTCCCGCGTCGATCGTGACGCAGTCGGCCTGGCCCGCGACGCTCCGGAGCACGATGCCCGACTTCATCTCGATGTCGTGCTCGTCGTAGGCGCCGCAGAGGACCACGACCGTGTCGCCGGGGGCCGCGCCGTCGATGGCCTGCTGGATCGTGAACCCCTCGCCGCCCGCGAGCACGACGCGAGAGAGGCCCGAAGAGGGTGCGAGGACGAGGGCCGCGAGAATCAGGGTCAGGAGCGCGCGGCTCATTTGAGAAGGACCATCTTCTTCTCTGCCGCCTGGCCGTCGAGCACCAGACGGTAGAAGTAGACGCCCGACGCGACGCGTCTGCCCGTACGGTCGCGGGAGTCCCACGTCACCTCCTGAAGCCCCGCAACCAGTGACTGCCATGCCCACTCCTTGACGAGCGCACCGGCGAGATTGTAGACGCGAAGCTCCGCCACCTGCGTTCGCGCGGGCACCTCGAACGAGATGGTGGTCACGGGATTGAAGGGGTTCGGGGCGTTCTGGAGGAGGCGCGCGCAGTTCGAGGACGCAGCCGCTTCCGGGAGTCCGGTGATTGCCGGCATGTTGTTGAGCAGGACCGACACCTCGCTAGTGGACCAGTTCGTAACCGCGAAGTCGCGAGCGCCGTCACCATTCAGGTCACCGGTCGCAGCGCCGAGCGGACCGTCGCCGGCGCAGTAGTCTGCGTGATCCGAGAACGTCCCGTCGCCGGTCCCGAACAGCACAGACACGATGCCGTAGCCGATACACGACGACGCCAGATCCTCGTGACCATCCCCGTCGAGATCGTCGACGACCACCATGTATGATTCGCCCGCCACCCCATAGCCCGTGGGATCTTGGAGCGTTCCATCACCGTTGCCGAGAAACACAACGGTGTATGAGCCGGAACTCATCGACGCGGCAAGATCCGCGGTGCCGTCTTCGTTGAAGTCGCCGCTCGCGACGCTGTACGGTCGTCCCCCCACAACGTAGCCGACGGCGGCCTGGAAAGTACCGTCGCCGTTCCCGAGCAGCACCGACACTTCGTCGCTCACCTCACTAGCTACCGCCAGATCCTCGTCGCCATCTCCGTTGAGATCGACGATCGCAACGGACCTGGGACTTGCCCAGGCGCCGTAGCTCGCCGCCTCCTGCAACGTACCGTCGCCATTCCCAAGGAGAACGGAGACATCATTGCTCCACAAGTTGGCTACCGCGACGTCCTCGCGCGCATCCCCGTCAAGATCGCCGATGGCTATGCAGACGGGAGCGTCTCCCGCCTCTTGGCTGATCGGGGGCTCGAGCGTGCCATCGCCGTTCCCAAGCAGCACCATCACATCACCGCTGACGGCATCCGTGACCACCACATCTTCGTGCTCGTCCCCATCCAGATCACCGACTGCCACCCATGTCGGGCTAGGACCGACGTCGTGCTGAACGCTCTCCTCGAGCGTGCCGTCCCCGTTGCCGTAGAACACCGACACCTCGCCGCTCTCGGCGATGGTCACCACGAGGTCTTCGTCTCCATCCTCGTTCAGATCACAGACCGCGATGCACCTCGGCGTCGAGGGTGCGGGACAGCTCAGGGGAGGCCGGAACAGCGGTGCGCCGGCGTACAGCAGAACCGATACGTCGTCGCTTCCCCGGTTCGCCGTCACGAGATCGAGGTCCCCGTCGCCGTCCAGATCGCCGCTCGCGACCGACCACGGCTCGCTCCCGACATCGCAGTTCTGGGCCGGAGTGAACCAGCCCCCCCCGGTGCTGAGAAGCACCGCGACGGTGTTGTCGAACGTGCACGTGATCGCCAGATCTACGTTGCAGTCGCCGTCGAGATCACATATCTCGACCCGCGTCGGGTACTCACCGACGGGGATGTCCATCGGATTCCCGAACGTGCCGTCGCTGTTCCCGAACAGCAGCGAGACATCGTCGCCGGACGAGTTCGTCACGGCCAGATCGACGTGAGGGTCCTCGTCCAGATGACCGATCGCCACGAACGACGGATCGTTCCCCGCGGCGTAGAGCACGCTCGCCTGGAACGTCCCGTCGCCGTTCCCAAGAAGCACGGAGACTCCGTTCGTCCCTCCGTTGTTCGCGACCGCGAGATCCGGAATGCCATCCCAGTCCAGATCGCCGATCGCGACGCACCACGGCTCGTCGCCGACGTCGTACTCCACGCTCGCCTGGAACGTCCCGTTTCCGTTCCCGAGAAGCACCGACACGTTCCCGTCCAGCTCGTTCGCGACGGTCAGATCAAGGGTCTCGTCGCCGTCCAGGTCCGCGATCGCGACGCGGTACGCACCATCCCCGGCCGCGTAGTTGACGGCCGCCTGGAATGTCCCGTCGCCGTTCCCGAGAAGCACGGACACGTCATCGAGATAGTAGTTCGCAGCGACGAGATCCAGATCGCCATCGCCGTCCAGATCGCCGGTCGCGATCGACTTGGGTCCGTTCCCCACGGGGTACTCGACGGCAACACGGAGACGCTCACCCCGTATCGATTCGCGGTCGCAGCATCGAGGTCCCCGTCTCCGTCGAAGTCACCGACGGTGACCGACATCGGGCTGCTGCCCGCAGGGTAGTCCACCGCGGGCTCGAAGAGTATCGGGCGATCCTGCGCCACGCCCGGAGTCGCCGGTGCTGCCGTCATCACGCACACTGCTGTCACAAGGATCGCGAGCGTTCTCATGTCTACCCCTTCCTCCCTGCCTGGGAGCACCCCAGGCGCGCGACGCGTGCGGCATCGACGCACCTCCACAGACGGCACCGCGCCGACCGCACGACTACGCCGAAAGCGCAGTTGTTTGATCTTGAGCGTAAGCCTCCATGGCTGATCGTCTGATAGTCACTCAGAGACACCTCCATTCATACCATGCTTCACGCGCCATGTCAATTACGAAGATGCATATAAGGATAATGAATCGCCAGAACTCAAACCACGGGCAAGAAGAGAACGCCTGCGGATCCGCAGACAACAAGGGCCTCCGGCCACTCACAGCACGAGGCCCGCCGGACCGGCGGGCCTCGCGAAAAGCGGTACGATGTGCTTCGACTCACGCCGGCCCCGCTGAGGGCCCGCGCAAGGGGCTCACTTGACTAGGATCATCTTCCTCGTGACGGTCTCCCCCTCAGCCTCGAGCCGGTAGAAGTAGACGCCCGAGCCGAGCGCGGTGGCCCGATCGTCGCGGCCGTCCCACGGGATCCGGTATCGCCCCGCCTCCAGAACGCCGTCCACCAGCGTGGCTACGTCACGCCCGCTCGCCGAATAGACGGCCAACCTGACCGCCATGCTTCGCGGCACATCGAA
>JALGVU010000299.1 GCA_025774545.1 bacterium
TCCGCTGGAAGACCTCGATCACCTGAAGGCCGAAGTCGTAATCCGACACGTAGACGTGGTCGCCCGCGATGACGGCACCGTTCGCATGGCCGGGCGTGTCACAACTTCCCGCGAAGTTGGGGCTCGCGGGATCGCTGATGTCGAGCACCTGAAGACCGGAGGGTCCGTCCGCCACGTAGGCATAATCGCCAGCGAAGACGACGCCCCATCCAGAGCCGGGCGTGGAGTAGCTCTGCACGATGGTGGGGCTCGTTGGATCGCTGATGTCCATCACGAGAAGGCCGGGGCCTGAAGAGCCATCCGCCACATAGGCGTAGTCACCTGTGATGCCGACGCCGCAGGCGCTGCCGGGAGTGTCGCAGCTCCCCGCGTGCACCGGGTTCCTGGGGTCCGTGACATCGATCACTTCGAGGCCATCGAAGGAGTCCGCCACGTAGGCGTAATCACCCACGATGGCTATCTCAAAGGGAAGGTCGGGCGTGTCGTAGGTCCCGGCGAGTGTTGGGTTCGTAGGATCACTGATGTCGAGTACGTCAACACGGGAGTCGTCCGCCACATACGCGTAGTCGCCGTCGACGGTAACGTTGCGGGCGTACCCGGTTCCGGGAGGATCGTACCCCCCCGCGAGCACGGGATTCGTGGGATCGCTGATGTCGAGCACCAGAATGCCGGAGAAAGAGTCCGCCACATACGCGTAGTCGCCGGCGACGGCCACTCCACGGGCAAGGTCGGGTGTGTCGTAGCTCCCCGCGGGTACTGGGCTCGAGGGATCGCTGACGTCGATGATCTGAAGGCCTGCGGAGAAGTCGGCCACGTAGGCGTAGTCGCCAGCCATGGCCACCTTGAAAGCGTGGCCAGGGCTGGGGCAGTTCCCGGCGAGGATCGGCGGCAGGACCGGCTCTGCGATGTCGATCACCTGGAGTCCGTGAAGGAAGTCCCCGACGAACGCGTAGTCGCCGGCGATCGCGAGACTTCCGGCCTGGCTGGGCGTGTCGCATGTTCCCACCGACACCGGGTGCGCTGGATCCGTGATGTCAACGACGAGGATCCCCCAGAAACCCTGGGCCACATACGCGTAGTCACCGTCGATCGCGATGGCGCTGGGGTATCCGGGCGTGTCGAGGCTTGCCACGAACATCGGATTCGCTGGATCGGTGATGTCGATCACCAGGAAGTCGGGATCGATACCCGAGTAGTCGGCGATGTAGGCGTAGTCGCCGGAGACCGCGACGCCTCGAGCGTTGTTCGGCGTGTCGTGGCTCCCCACTGAGACGGGAGCGGTAGGATCGGTGATGTCGATCACCTGGAGACCGGAGTACTGGTCCGCCACGTAGACGTGATTCCCGACAACAGCGAGGCTGATGGGTAGGTCGGGGGTGTCGACGCTTCCCACGATGACCGGATTCGTCGGGTCGCTGATATCGATCACCTGAACGCCGGCTGTTTGATCACCCAGGTAGGCGTGGTCGCCGGAGACCACAACGGCCCACACGTCGCCAGGCGTCACACAACTCCCGACCACCACGGGAGTCGCGGGATCACTGATGTCGACGACCTTGAGGCCGGCAGACGTGCAGGCAACGTAGGCGTGGTCGCCTGAGACGACAACACCGAATGCGGGATCCGGCAGGCCACAGTGCGAGGTGAAGACCGGATCGAGCGGATCGCGCACATCGACCACGACGAGTCCCAAGTCACGGTCGGCGACGTAGGCGTAGTCGCCCGAAACGTCAACACCGATCGGGTGCCGAGGAGTGCCGGAGAAGCCCGCGAGCGAAGGCAAGAAGGGGTGAAGCCGGATCTCTCCCTCGTCCGTGTTCCAGTCGGCGGTCGTGATGAGAGGGTCCATGTACTCGGTCGTCGCGAAGTCCTCAACGTACAGGTAGGCGGCGGTGGTCCCGGAGGAACAGAGGAGGACCACGACGGCGAGCCATGCGAGTCTCTGAAACGAGCGCAAAGGTGACACGGTGCACCCCTCCCCTCTCTGTGTGCGGCTACACTATGTGGGATGAGACTCGTTCATGATACAACGAACGACGCCGGCTGTCAAGATCGAACCAGAGCATCGCCGACTCGCGCCCGCCCGGTCGGATCGAAGAGACGTACCCTTGAAGGGTGTTGTTCGAGGAAGACGCAGCGGCGGCGGGGATCGCCCGGGTGGCGCCCCACCGCTACCCTCGTTCGCCGATCAGCACGAACGCGGCCCAGTAGTAGGGGTGCTCGCTCCCGAAGGGCCTCGGCCTTCGTCATCGGCGACCCCGCGTGCCCGGCCCGCTCGCCTTCGTAGGCGCCGTACCAATCCTCGTAGAAGCGCCGCATGAGGAGCGAGGTCGCGCGGTCCTCGACCTTCCAGAGGCTCACGATCAGGCTCCGCGCGCCCGCCTGAAGGAACGCGTGCGCGAATCCGATGTAGCCCTCCCCCACGAGCCGTTTCCCGAGACCGGTCTCGCACGCGGAGAGCGTGACGAGGTCGGCGCCGAGCTCCCACTCGCGGACGATCTCCTGGGCCGTGAGGAGCCCGTCGTAGATGCGGGTGCCCGCGATGGCCGATTCGAGCGGATCCGGGAGATCGACCTGGGAAAGGACGAGCGCCGACCGCTCGGGGCGCTCGTCGTCGACGAGCGCGTGCGTCGCGAGGTGCACGGTACCGAATCGCGCGATCTCCCCGGTCGCCGCGAGGCGCACGAGCGCCTGTTCCGACGCGTCGGGTCCAAGGAGGACCGTCGATTCCGAGGTGAGATCCTCGAGCATCGCGACCTCCGCGCGCGAGCCGGGCAGTCGTTCGAGGGTAGCGATCTCGACGCCGACGCCCCTGCCCGTGCCCTCTGCGTCGGGAGCTGCCGCCCCGCCGGTCCCGGTCCCGCCGTCCCCGCCGCCGGTCTTCGACCCACCCTCGCGCTCCATCGCCTCGAGGTGCGCGGGCGTGAACGGCGGATCGCCGAGGAGGAGCGCCCTACCCCTGCCGGCTCGAGCGGACAGAGACGTCGCGCGCTCCTCGAGCCATCCGTAGATCGTGGCTGACGGCGCGTACGAGACGGCGAAGCGTTCGCCCAGGAGGATCCCCTCATCGTCCCGAAACGCCTCGAGCGGAATCCCGAGCGCCGGGCCTGAGGGAAGAACGACCAGCTCGCCGACCCCATCGAGCGCGTCGGCGACCGGTCCGACGCGGCGCGCCCACGCCGCCCTCGCGTCACGCTTGAGGCCGATCGAAGACGACGTCGGGTCGGTGAGCTGCCCGCGGAGCCGCTGCATCTTGTCGCGGTCGGAGCCGCCGCCTGATCCCGTGGACGGTCCGCACGGCGCCCACACCACCGGGCCGTCGCTCCGCACGACGTAGGCCCACACGTCCTCCCGATCCGGCCCGATCTCGGCGTCGATCCAGCCGAGGAGCGCGGTCCCATCCGGGAGGCTCGCCTGGACCCGCTCGAGCGGGTACGCCTGTCCCTCGGTGACCGGGTACTTCCTGCCGATCTCCTCGCGGAAGAGGCTCCAGTCTGCCTCGGCGGCGAGGAGCTCGACGCGGGTCCGCTCGGCCATCGTCCCGGCGTCGCCCGCCGGGTCCGACGCAGCCGCCGCGCGATAGGCGGCGAGCTCGCGCTCGAGCGTCCCGAGTCGCTCCTTCAGGGAATCCTCCCGCGCCGCCTCGAGAGCGTCGAGCGACCTCTCCTCCGTAGCCATGAGAAGATCGGCCAGCGCCCGCGCGAGTGCCCGCTCCGCGACGGGCCACGCCTCGTCGGTCTTCCCGAGCGCGAGCCGCGCCGCTGCTAGCGCGGTCGCAGGTGGCCTGAGGCGCAGCCCCGCCGTCGCCCGTGTGAGACCCTCCCCCGCGCGGAGACGGGCGGCGTCGTACGCCTCCAAGGCGTCCTCGAGGAGCGGCTCCGCGGCGGCAGGATCGCCCTTCGCGAACGCAAGATGCCCGAGCGAACTCAGGCTGTGGGCGACACCGGCGTTCGCGTCGCCGAGGAGTTTGCGGCGGATCTCGAGCGCCTCGCGGTAGAGCGGCTCCGCGGCCTCGAAGTCACCGCGCACCTCGTGGAGCGACGCGAGATTGCTCAGGGCGACGGCCAGGTCGAGGTGCTCCTCGCCATGGATGCGCCGGCAGACGGCGACCGCCTCGGTGTAGAGCGGCTCGGCTTCCTCGTACTCGCCCTGCGTCTGAAGGAGGTGCGCGAGGTTGCAGGCGTTCATGGCCGTCTCGGTGTGTTCCGCCCCAAGCACCTTCGTCCGGATCTCGAGCGCCTCCCGGAAGAGCGGCTCGGCGCCGTCGTGGTCGCCGAGGTTCTCGAGCGTGTGGGCGAGGTTCCCGATCTCCCTGCCGACGTCCGGATGCTCGTCGCCGAGCGTCCGTCGGTAGATCGTGAGCGCCTCGCGATGGAGCGCCTCGGCCTTCACGTACTCCCCCTGCGCGTCCAGGAGGGCGGCGAGGTTACTGAGACTGAAGGCCACGTGCGGGTGGTCGTCTCCGAGGAGGTTCCGCCAGATGGCGGTCGACTCGCGAAGGAACGGCTCGGCCTGCGCGTAGTCGCCCCGCGCGTGGAAGAGCACGGCCAAGTTATTGAGGCTCGTCGCTACGTCCTGGCTGTTCCCACCGAGTGTCGTGCGTCTCACGGCGAGCGACTCGCGGTAGAGTGGCTCCGCGCCGTCGAGGTCACCCTGGTAGTAGAGGAGCATCCCGAGGTTGTTCGTGAGGGCGGCGACCATGAGATCATCGTCGCCGTACGCCTCCGCCATGATGTCGAGGGCGGCGCGGAGGAGGGGCTCTGCACCCGCGAGTTCGCCCCGCGCCTGTAGGAGCATCGCGAGGTTGTTCATGCTTGCGCCGACGTCGGGGTGCCGATCGCCGAGGAGTCCGCGGCGGATCTCCATCGCCTCGCGGAAGAGCGGCTCCGGAGCGTCGAGATCACCGCTGTACTGAAGGAGCGTCGCCAGCTCGTCAAGATCGAGGGTCACCTCGTAGTGCGCGTCGCCCACGATCGCCCTCCGGACGGCGACACGCTCTTCGGCGAGCACGGCGGCCTCCGAGTAGCGTCCCTCCGCCGAGAGATCCCAGAGCGCCAGGCTCAGGCTGTCGGCTCGAGCCAGCTCGCGCCGCGCGTCCTCGGGCAGCCCCGCGGCGTGCTCGAGGATCTCGACCTGGCGTCGCGCGTCGTCGATATCGAACGACGTCATCGTAGGATCTGCCTCTCGGAGAGCGAGAAGCTCGGCCGCGAGCCCTGCCGCCTCGGCGTACTCCCCCAGAGCCCTCTGCTCCTCGATCCGCGTCTGGAGCACGAGAGCCTGATCCTCTGGCTCCTGACCGGCCGCCGTCGATGCGACGATGGCCAACGCGACGAGCCAGAGCGTTGCCGCTCTGGCACATCGAGGGACGCCGTGCTCCGCTCGGACCATGCTTCTCTCCTCGTTCTCCTTCGGCCTTCGAGCAGTGCGATGACCTTCACCCCAGAACCGTCATCGACCGCCCTCAACCGAAAGTGGGAGGACACATGCCCTCACTTCAGGAGGATCATCTTCCTTCTGCGCTCTTCTCCGTTCGCGTCGAGCTCGTAGAAGTAGACGCCGGAGGCGACGCGCCGGCCTCGGTCGTCCGTGCCGTCCCACGCCG
>JALGVU010000071.1 GCA_025774545.1 bacterium
CAAAACTTCCTCGCCTTCTGGGGACAACTATTATTATAGCAGAGAGTCCCCTCGATCGTCAAGCACAAATCTCACTTTCTGGCACGTCATCATGCACCTCATCCCCTCCGAAAAAGGCCCTTGAAATGGGGGTTTTCCGCGGCCCTAGCTCCCTCGAGGGTGTGCTCGCCCAGATATGGACCCCTCTGACTACCTTAGGCCATGACCCCCACTCATCCGGACTCTGACCGGAGCCTTAGGATCAGGGGCACTCTGCCGTACTCCACTCCAGAGTGTACCATGCAGGAAGCGTGCCGTCAAGCGAATAACGTGGACGAAGCAATGACCCCTGGAATCCTCCCTCGTCCTCCCTGTGATCCGCCGCAGGCGGAGCCCTGGGCGCGGGCGGCTGCCCACGCCCTGAGTGGACCCATGCCGGCGCGGCGACCGCACCCGCCGCAGGTGACCTCCTCGAGGTACTCCTGGCCCCGTGGGTGCAGCGTGGCAAGAAGCCGCTTCCTGTGTTATAATAGAGGGTAACGCACATCTCACCTCTCGTGCCGCGCACGGCCCCGTCTCGGTCGGGCCGCGTCGCTGGCAGCGAGAGGTCAGCTCGACGAAGGAGCTCCGATGAGACGATGGATCCCGGGCGTCCTCGGGACGATCGTTGTCGTGGCAAGCGTCGTTGCCGGCCCCCCCGCACATGCCCGTGGGCCCGACGACGGCTACGTGGGCTGCAGCGACTCCGACGACTGCGTTCCGTTCAACCTGACCGACTACGTGTCCGCCGAGCCGATCGAGCTTCTTCCCGAGGGCGACCTGCCGGCCGACGCCACGATGAAGCCGGACGGCACCGAGGTCTGGATCTGCGGCGGTCACGGCGATGGCGTCGTCATCATCGACACCGCGACGAACACAGTCATCCACCGGCTCCTCGTCGGGGACTACCCCACGTCGGTCTGCTTCACCGACGACAGCCGTCTGGCGCTCGTCGCCAGCCGCGGCGACGACAGCGTCGTCCTCATCGACACGAACACCTACCGCGTGCTGAGCTCGCTCAGCGTGCTGAGCGGGTCCGGGGGCACGTACGACGGCCCGGGGCAGCTCGCCCTCGATCCCGTCAGCAAGAAGATCTACGCGGTCGACTGGTTCGGGCCGTCTATCTACGAGATCGCGCGAGACGCTTCCGAGGTGACGCGCGCCGCTCAGGTTGGCGTCAATCTCTGGCAGCTCGTGGTCGACCCGCTCGGGCGCTACATCTACGTCACCGACCGCGGCACGGATCAGGTCCGGGTCATCGACCAGGCCACCCTCACGGAGATCACGGCGATAGACGTGAGCGACGACCCGTGGGGAATCGACGTCACGCGAGACGGCACGAAGCTCGTCGTTCCGTGCGAGGACCACTCGAACCTCTTCATCATCGACACGAACGACTGGTCCACCCAGGCGCTCCCCATCCAGCTCCACGCCGACCCCAGGGACGTCGACATCCTCGATTCCGCGGACCTGGCCTACATCGCGGGCGGGAAGCTCCAGACCGGAGCGGACACGTACGTCTACGTCCTCGATCTGGCCACGAACCAGCTCATCTGGCAGTTTGCACTCACGGGAGCGAACGCGAACGTGATCGCGGTGCAGGGACAGATGACCTCAGCGTTGACCGACGTGCCGGACGGAGGACAGACTCCGTCCGGGCTCGCGCTCTCGTGCCGGCCGAACCCGTTCAATCCGAGGACGAGCATCGAGTACGTGCTGCCGGAACCGGGCCGGGTGAGGCTCGCCGTCCACGATCCGGCGGGACGCCTCGTGGCGGAGCTCGAGACCGGATGGAGGGAGGCCGGCGTCCACATCGCGACGTGGGACGGGCGGACGACCCGCGGCGAGCCCGCCTCGTCCGGCGTCTACTTCGTGAGGCTCGAGGCCGCCGGCGAGCGCCGGAGCGTCAAGTCGGTGCTTCTCAAGTAGGAGGTGCCGCCGGGAAGAAGACCTGAGGCCCGCGGGGACGGATCCTCGCGGGCTTTGCCGTTCAGTCAGGAGGAACCATGCCGACGATCAGGATCAGGGGAATGACCTGCCAGCATTGCGTGATGGCGGTGACGAAGGCGCTGGCGGCCGTCGAGGGCGTGACCGATGTCCGGGTCGATCTGGAGGCTGGTACGGCGACCTACGAGGAGTCCGCGCCGGTCGACCCCGCGATCGTCAGGGAGGTGATCGAGAAGGCGGGCTACGACGTCGAGTAGCCGCCCCGCCCGCAGAACCGCGCGCCCGCGCGAGTCAGCGCGCTCGAGCAAGACAGGGCGCTCGGGAAAGACCACCCGCACGAGATGCACCGCCCGAGCGAGTCAGACCGTCCGATTGCCGGGGCGCTGGCAGACCTTGCCCCGCGCGACGAACGTCCCCGCGTCGGCGGATCCCACGATCTCCCGTTCCCTCACGACCCAGGTTCCGCGCAGCATCGTCGAGACCGGCCAGCCCCGGACCGTCCAGCCGTCATACGGCGAGTAGTCGGCGTGACCGCGGAGCTCCCCGGGGGTGATCGTCACCTCGAGGTCGGGATCGAGCACGACGAGATCGGCATCGCTCCCGCAAGAGAGGGTGCCCTTCTGAGGATGAAGTCCGAAGATCTCTGACGGTTGCGTCGACAGCCGGTCGACGAGTTCGTTCTCACTGATCCGTCCGGCCCCGACGCCGAAGTGCCACATGAGCGGAAGGAGCGTCCCGACCCCGGGGAGCCCCATCGGGATCTTCCGGAAGTCGTCGGATCCGGCGTCCTTGTCGGCGGCGCGAAACTCGCAGTGATCCGTGGCGATGACCTGGATCAGACCGTCCTCGAGTCCCTCCCACAGCGGCGCCTGATGGGCGGACGGGCGGAGCGGAGGGCACGTCGCGTACCGGTGCCCGTCGGCGCCCGCGAGCTTCCCATCATCGAGGAGCAGGAAGTGCGGGCACGTCTCGCAGTAGACCTCGACGCCGAGCTCGGCTCCTTCACCGATCAACTCGACCGCCTCGCCCGTGGAGGCGTGGACGATGTAGACCGGCACGCCGGCGTCATAGGCCGCGCGGAGAACGCTGCTCACCGCTTCCCCCTCGACGTAGCTCGGTCGGCTCGAGGCGTGGTCGACCGCCGAGAGACGCTTCTCGGTGACGAGCCGGCGGAGCTTCCTCTCGATCATCCACTCGTTCTCGCAGTGGACCTCGATCAAGCCACCGTGCCGTCCCGCGAGAAGGAACGCATGGTAGAGCTGTTCATCGCTCGAGCTCAAGCCCTCGGCCGAGTAGGCGGTGTACGCCTTGAACGAGGGGATCCCGCCTTGGATGAGCTCCGGGATCTCGTCGTCGGTCCGATCCTCCCAGTTGACGAGGGACGCGTGGAGACCGTAATCGATGTAGCAGCGCCCCTCCGCCTGGGACCTCCGGTCGTCCACGGCGTCGGCGAGGGACTGGTTCTTCTCGGGCGTCACGTAGGTCAGAATCGTCGTGACGCCCCCGAGCGCGGCCTCCCGCGTTGTCGAGAGGAAGTCGGACGACACGTGTCCCTTGAGATCGAGCCCGACGTGCACGTGGACGTCGATGACGCCTGGCAGGACGAGCTTCCCCGACGCGTCGTAGATCTCCGCCCCGTCGGGCGGCTCGAGGTCGCGGCCGACGGCCGCCACCTTCCCATCCTCGACGAGGATCGAGGCGTGGTACGAGTCGATCTCGGTGACTACCTTTCCGCCCTTGATGAACACCGCCACGTTCGTTCTCCAGTGGGTACGCGCGGCCCGGCGTCGCCGCCGGTCAGGCAGCGACGAAGTCCGAGACGACGCGGGCCAGCTCGGCCTCGTGGCCCCAGTAGACGTGGTTGGCGCCGGGGATCGACACGGTCGAGACTCGGGGTGCCGCCGCCGCCTTCGCGCTCAGGAGATCGATCGCGTCCTCGACGAGCACCGTGATCGCCTCGTCGACGGTGCCCAGGGTGGCCAGGATCGGCACGTCGACGGCCGCGAACCTCTCGAAGGCGGCGTCACGGCCGAGCCGGAATGGGAAGACGTCGGTCTTCGAGGGGTCTCCGTACGTCGCCAGCACCGTCGCGGCCGAGAGCGGGACGACGTACCCGCTGTCGTCCATGAGCGTGTCGCCGCGGCCGGTCGCAACGAGGACGCGCGCCCGCGCGAGAACGTCCGCGGATCGGCCCTCGGTCCTTTCCTCCTGAAGCCCCAGCATATCGGGCGGCGAGAGGAGGACGGCGCCCGCGGCCCGCGGATCCCCGACCTCAGTCAGGTAGTACACGGTCTTCACCGTCCCCAGGCTGTGCCCCTCGAAGTAGAGCCGCTCGTGCCCGCGCTCCGCGAGGAAGGCCGCGCCTCCTCCGAGATCGTGGATGCACTCGCCGAAGACGTCCCAGGTCGCCCCGCCCAAGAGGGAGGTCGTTCCCTCACCGTCCCCCACGAGGTTGTCCGACCAGTACTCGTGCCCCCGCAAGTTCAGCGTGAGGAAGGCCACGCCCTTCGCGACGACGGCGTCGCCGATCGCCGACACGAAGCGGTTCTCGTAGAAGTTCCCGGCGAGCCCGTGCACGTGCAGCACGGCGCGGCTCGCCGGACTCCCCTGCGGCGCGGCGTAGAACCCGACGAGCTCGAGCCCGTCGGTCGCCTTCACCCTGACCAGTTCGCCGATCATCGTCCCCTCCCGGTTGCATTCATCCGGGACAAACCTGAGGAGCGCCCTCACTCCTTCCGTGTAACAAGGAGTCTAACCGACCGGTGTGTCCCGCTCAAGGATGCGCGTCGGCGTCGTGGCGAAGCGAATTCCCGGGGTGGCGCCGTCGGGATCTCAGCGCCGCTGGAGCCGGAACGCCGCGAGCCGCACGAGCCGGGACCCCGCGAGCAGCAGGAGCCAGGGCCCCGCGAGCCGCACGAGCCAGGGACCCGCGAGCAGCAGGAGCCAGGGCCCCGCGAGCCGCACGAGCCGGGATCCCGCGAGCAGCAGAAGCCAGGGCCCCGCGAGCCGCACGAGCCGGCGGCCGCGAACGGAGACGCCCCGGAGCAGCTCTCCTGCCCCGGGGCGCTCGATGACGTCACTTCCGGACGGTCAGTGCAGCTTCACGACGCGCGTCTCGGAGGAACCTCCCCCGGAGTGAAGCCTCACGAAGTAGACGCCCGCGGGAACCCGCGAGCCGTTCTCCGCCCGCCCGTCCCACCGAATCTCACCTGTCGCGCCGCGCGGCGCGGCGAGCCGCCGCACCTGTCTTCCGGCCAGATCGTAGATCGCCGCCTCGGCGGCGCTCCCGCCGCCAGGAAGCGAGAACGCGATCCGCGTCTCCGCCACGAACGGATTCGGGCTGCACGGTCCCACGTCGGGGCCGGCCACGGGATCGTCGGGGACGCCGGTCCCCGGATCGACCGTGACCACGGCGCCCTCGGTGAAGAGCGGCAGGATCGGATCGCGCCGCGCGTCCCTGAGATCGGCGGCCGTGATGGAGAGCCCGGTCGTTCCGTGGCCGGTCGGGAAGAACAGAAGACGGACGAGCTCGCCGGGACAGAGCACGTAGCAGCTGGCGCCCAGCATGACGTCGTTCAGGCTGTGAACGCCCGGACCGATCGCGTCCCAGTCGAAGAGCGTCTGGCAGTCGCCGGCGAAGAGCCCTCCCTCGGAGGCCGCAGCGAGCGCGACGACGTCCGGATCGAACTCCAGCCGCACGAGGAACGCCGATATCGTGTCGGCCCCCGCATCGACGCGGATGCTCATCTCAATCGGACCGGGTCCGTCAACAGTGAGCGTCGCGGGGTCTACGTAGATCGTCGGCGCCGACTGCGCGGACGCGGCCGCAAGGAGCAGCGCCAGCACCGCCGTGACCACACGCATACTCGCCTCCTTCGATGGGGCGCCGCGGGAGTCAGACCGTGAGCCCCGCTCGGGGCTGACCGCCTCCCCCGTCGAACACCACAGTCGCCCGCGGCAGCCCGCGGGCCTCCCTGATCGACCGCTAACTAGCGCGCGATGACCATCTTGTTCGTCAGCCGCTTCTCCCCCGCATCGAGGACGTAGAAGTAGATCCCGCTCGCCACCGCGGCTCCCCGGGAGTCCCTACCGTCCCAGTCGACCGCGTGCCGGCCCGGCCCGCGCGAGCCGCGCGTGAGCGCGCGCACGAGCCTCCCGCCTACGTCGTAGACGACGATACTCACAAACGCGCGCTCAGGCAACTCGAATGCGATCGTCGTGCTCGGCGCGAAGGGATTCGGGACGTTCTGGCTCAGGGAGAGCGTGGACGGTCGTCCGTCGTCGCCGAGCTCGAGATCGAGCGCGTCGTGGCTCAGGTCGGCGTTGTCGAGATCACGCAGGATCGACTCTCTGAGCGCAATATCAGAACGGGCGTCGGCGACGACCCGGAAACTGAGCCTCGCCAGCCTGCCTGCACCGCCGATCGTCGTTCCGCCCCCGAGCACGGCGAGGTCGACGCGGACCTCCGACCCGCCGACGCGGGAGGCGTGGAAGAAGAACTCGTCCTCGACGGACTCCGTGACCGCGGGACCCTCGACCGCCAGGAACTCGAGCTCGGCGGGATCGAACCCCACCAGACACGAGGCGGCCTTCAACGAGTCCCCGTTTCCCGCGAGCACGAGATCGACGAGGAGCACCGAGCCCGTCTCGAGCGTCCCGCCGGCCTTCTCGAGGGCGATGGACATCGGAGCGCCGGTCTCCTCGTCCGGGAGCACGGCGAGGGCGCGGATCGGTCCGCGCCGCCCTGGCCCGTAGTTGAGCGACAGGACGATGAGATCGTCGAACCCGATCGTGTCGTCGGTGAGCGGAACGCCCGTGCCGGTCTTGTCGTCCGTGGGACCGATGTCCATCTCCGCGTTATAGAGCGGGTCCCCGTGCTCGGTCCCGTAGCAGAGCGAGAAGACGAGCTTGTCGTAGAAGTCGATGACGCCGTCGTAGGCGCCTGGTGAGCCCGTGCTCTCGTCGACGTCGCCGAGCCGGTAGGACGTCGAGCGCGCGTGCGCGCCCACCTCCGAGTAGTTCCCGGCAGCGTCTCGAGTGAAGAGCGTGTACAGGTAGACGTTGCGCGACGCGTCGTCGAAGGAGTCGTCGACGTGGGCGCGGTCTCCGATTCCAGGGACGAAGCCGACCACGGTCCCGTCGGTCGGGCCTGCCGGATAGTCGTCGGACGGGATCACGTCGTCGTACTCGGGATACGCTCCGGGACCCCATCCCTTTCGGACGATCAGCGTGCCCTCGATCGGAGAGCCCTTGACCGGACCGCCCGCCGTCGGGGTGTCACCCTCGAGCGGGACCTTCCAGGAGAGTTCCACGGCGTTGTGCCGTGGCGCTGCGACGGCTCGCACGACGCCCGGCGGCGCCGCCGCGTCGACGACGGTCACGCCGTCGGCGCCCTCGGGAGGAGGCTCCTCGTTCCCGAGGCTGTCGACCCCAGTCGTGTAGAACGCGTAGTGGCCCTGCTCCTCGCAGGTGAAGTCGATGGGACTCGCCACGAACGCTCCGGGGTATTGCTGGTAACCGGCGTCGTCGAGGCGGTACCAGAGCTCCACACGCTCGACGCCGCTCACGGCGTCAGTTGCCGTGAAAGGCACGTCGAACGTGAGGCCCCCGACGAACTGGACGATGCCCGCTACCGCCGTCGCGGGAGGAGATGCGTCCTGCGTCGACGTCGCGGCGGCCGACCAGCCGCTCTCGTTCAGCGCGAGGTTCCTCGCCCTGACACGGTAGTCGTACGTCTCGCCGTCCGTCAGCCCCGTGAACTCGTGCGCGGTCTCGGCGATCCAGCCGCTCCCGATCACCTCCCGATTCGACGCGTCGCCGGTCGTGGCCTCCGCGTAGTACTCGGCGGCGCCGGAGGCGCTCTCGTCCGACCACGAGACCGTGTTGGAAAACCCCCGCGTGTGCCGGGGCTCGTCCGCCATGGTCGGCGGGATCGGGGCGCTCAGGTCGACGACCGTGGTGGCGTCGGGAACGCCGGGAGCGTCCTCGACGTTCCCGACCAAGTCCGTACCCGTGGTGTAGAAGTCGTACGTCCCGGGACCCACCACCGTGAACGAGATCGGACTCGCGGTGAAGCTACCTCCGTACTGCGAGTATCCCCCGCCGTCCACACGGTAGAAGAGCGTGACATCATCGAGGCCGCTCGTCGCGTCGGCCGCCCCGAACGCGAGATCGAACGTCGCGGCTCCCTGGACAGGTCCAGGATCCAGAACGGACGTCGCCGGCGGCGTGTCGTCCTGCGAGGAGACCTCGGGGAACGACCAGTCGCTCTCGTTCAGGGTGACGTCGCGCGCCCTCACCCGGTACTCGTACGCAACGCCGTCCGTGAGCCCCGCGAACTCGTGCTCCGTCTCGGCGATCCAGCCGCTCCCGATCGTCACCCTACCGGCGCCGTCGGTCGCCTCGGCGTAGTACTCCGTGGCACCCGAGGCGCTCTCGTCGGTCCAGCTCACGGTGTTCGTGAGGCCTGCCGTGTAGGCAGGCTCCGACGTCATCGCGGGGATGTCCGGCCCGATCACGTCGACCAGCGTCGACGCGTCAGGCGTCCCGGGCGCCGGCTCGACGTTACCGACGCCGTCGGTCCCCACGGTGTAGAAGTCGTACGCGCCGTCGCCCGATGCCGTGAACGAGATGGGGCTCGTCGCAAACGTCGCTCCGTACTGCAGGTACCCGCCGCCGTCCACCTGATAGAAGAGCTGCACGGACTCGAGGCCGCTCGTCGCGTCACTTCCTGAGAAGGGCACGTCGAACGTGTACGTCGTGTGTGTCGCCCCCGGATCCTGCGCGGACGTCGTGGGCGACGTGTCGTCCTGGGTCGAGCTTACCCCGCCCGACCACGCGCTCTCGTTCTCGACGGCGTCACGGGCCATGGCCCGGTACCAGTACGTCCCCCCGTCCGAGAGGCCGCCGAAGGGGAAGTCGGTCGCCGCGGTCCACCCGCTCGAGACGACGTTCTCCGTGAACCCGGCGTTGGTCGCCGTCTGGGCCTGGTACTCCGTCGCGCCGGAGGCGCTCTCGTCGGACCACGACACCGTGTTCGTGAGGCCCTGTGTGTAGGTCGGCTCGCCCGCCATCACGGGCACGTCGGGTGGATCGGCGTCGACGACGGTCGAGGCGTCGGGCGTTCCCGGCGCGGACTCGACGTTCCCCGCGTTGTCGGTGCCTATCGTGTAGAAGTCGTACGTCCCCTCGCCCGGAGCCGCGAACGAGATCGGGCTCGTGGCGTAGGTGGTGCCGTACTGCGCGTACCCGCCACCATCGACCCGGTAGAAGAGCTCCACGTAGTCGAGGCCGCTCGTGCCGTCGAACGCTGTGTAGGGAACGTCGAAGGTGAGCGTCGTCTGGGTCGCGCCGGGACTCTGGGCGGCCGTCGCCGGGGCGGTGGCGTCCTGCGTCGATGTCACGATCGGGGACCAGCCGCTCTCGTTCTCCGCCGCGTCGCGCGACATCACGCGGTGGTCGTAGCTCGTTCCGTCGACGAGACCGGTGAATTCGTGTTGCGTGCCTGCGGTCCAACCACTCGCGATCGTCACGCGCGCCGCTCCGTCGGTCGCCTCGGCGTAGTACTCGGTGGCACCCGACCCGCTCTCGTCGGACCAGCTCACGGTGTTCGTGAGCCCCCGCGTGTACTCGGGCTCGCCGTCGATCACAGGCTGGTCCGGCGCCGTCTGATCCACGATCGTCGTCGCGTCGGGCGAACCTGGCGCCGACTCGACGTTCCCCACGCTGTCGGTGCCAGTCGTGTAGAAGTCGTACGTCCCCTCGCCCGGAGCCGTGAACGAGATCGGACTCACGGTGTAGGTCCCGCCGTACTGCGCGTACCCGCCGCCGTCGACCTGATAGAAGAGCCGCACGAGCGCGACGCCGCTCGCCGAGTCGGTCGCCGTGAAGGGCACGTCGAAGGTGAGCGTCCCGACGGCCGCGCCTGGATCGCCCGCCGCCGTCGCGGGCGGCGTGTCGTCCTGCGTCGATGCGACCGTGTTCGACCACGCGCTCTCGTTCAGTGCGTCGTCGCGGGCCATGACCCGGTACTCGTACTCGACGCCGTCGTCGAGATTCGCAAACTCATACTGCGTGCCCGCGATCCAGCCACTCACGATCGTGGCGCGGCCCAGGCCGTCGGTCGCCTCGGCGAAGTACTCGGTGGCACCCGACGCACTCTCGTCGGACCAGCTCACGGTGTTCGCGAGGCCGGCCGTGTATGCGGGCTCAGCGGCCAACACCGGCGCGTCAGGCGGCGTCACGTCGACCAGCGTCGACGCGTCGGGCGAGCCGGGCGCCGCCTCGACGTTCCCGACCTCGTCCGTGGCCGTCGTGTAGAAGTCGTACGTCCCGCCGCCCGGCGCCGTGAACGAGATCGGGCTCGTCGTGAAGGTGGTCCCGTACTGCGCGTACCCCCCGCCGTCGAGCCGGTAGTAGAGTGTAACGTTGTCGACTCCGCTCGTCGCGTCGTCGGCCGAGAACGGCACGTCGAACGTCAGCTGGTTCTGTGTCGCGCCCGGATTGCCCGCCGACGATGTGGGCGGCGTGTCGTCCTGGGTCGAGCTGACCGCGTTCGACCAGTCTCCCTCGGCCCCCGATGACGCCCGCGCCTTCACACGGTAGTCGTAGGTCACGCCGTCGCCGAGCCCGGTGAACTCGAACTCCAGGCCACCGATCCAGCCGCTTGCGATCGTCGTGCGCGCCGCTTCGTCGCTCGCCTCGGCGTAGTACTCGACGGCGCCCGATGCGCTCTCGTTGGACCACAAGACCGTGTTCGCGAGGCCCTGGGTGTACGATGGCTCCGCGGTCATCGTCGGGGCGTCCGGCCCCACGCCCTGCACGTCGATCTCGCCGTCCGTGGTGATGGAGGAGATCGGGAGATTGTCCTGATCCCTCAGCGACACGTTGATGAGCTGCACGGGGCTCACGCCGTGGCCCTCGGCCTGCGACGCGAACTCGATGGTGAGGAGCTCCCCGATGCCGGTCGCGCCGGACGTCACTCCGAGGATCGAGCAGTCGACGCTGAACGAGTTGTCGCCGGTCCACTGCGGGAAGAACGTCGTCGGCCCGACCCCGCTCAGGAAGTTCCCCTGGACCACGTCGCCGCCGAGGCTGTCGACGACGATCAGACTCGTGTCGTAGACGACCTCGACGTGGTAGCCCCTCAAGCCGCCGGCGACCTCGGTGCCGTCGTACATGACGCTCACCGTCGTCGATTCGCCGCTCGGCACGACGACGTACGCCGGCTCAACGTACACGCCGGCCGTGTCACGTGACGGAGCAGCGTGCCCCGCCGCGGAGACGAACAGCAGAAGACCGACCGCCATGGCGCATCCCAGCGCTCCGCTCGTCCTTGCCACGACCGTTCTCTCCTCTCTTGAAGTCCCGGAGATGCCTTCCCGAGCCTCCCGCCCGTCGGCGAGCTTCCCGTCCCACGAGAGCCTACCTGCGGTCGCACCCTCGGGCACCTCGAGCTCCCTCACGAGCCGGCCGGCGCTATCGTAGACGCCGGCGTGGGCCGAGAGAGAACCTCTCGGCAGCTCGAACGCGATCGCGGTGCCGGCCGCGAAGGGATTCGGCGAGGCCGGACCGAGGCGAAGAAGCGCTTCCCC
>JALGVU010000300.1:0-1430 GCA_025774545.1 bacterium
AGTCTCCGTGTGTCGCTCGGCTCGTGCCGAGACAATGGACCCCTGCGACGTGGCGGGGCCGCTTAACGGACGCGCCGGCGCCGGCCAACGGCTCGGCCGGCGTCGAGCATCGATCTCAAGATAGCACCGAACGGAGGGATTTCCAAGACAAGCCGGGGGGAGCGAACCTCATCGGCGCGGCTGCGAAGAAGGCGCCGGCTGAGGCTGCCAGGAGACGGCCACTCGAGGCCGGCGGGAAGGGGCCGGCCCGAAGCCGACCGCAGGAGGCGGGGCCGTCCCCACCCCCTGCGATGGCCGCTACCGATCGACTCTCACGGTCGCGAAGTCCCAGTACAGCCGTCCCTCGTACACGCCACCCACAACGACGGTGGTCCTCCTGCCGTGTCCGGAGGGAACCGACGTCGCCGCGGTGAAGACGCCGTCGGGCGTGACCGTTCCCAGCACGGGATCGCTGACCCGCCACTCGAACGACAGCTCGACCGGCGTGCCGTCCCCGAGCGAGGCCTCGGCCTGGAACTCGAGCGACTCCCCGAGTTCGAGCGTCACCGACTTCGGGGAGATGCGGACGAAGACCTGGGGATCCGGCAGGTCGACGACGACGACCGCCGATCCGCGCGCCACGCGGCCTCCCCCGGCTCTCACCTCCGCGACGACCGTCCCGCGCGGCCGGTTCCACCCGTCCGGCTGAATCGCGGCGTCGGCGGCCGTGAAGACGCCGTCGGGCGAGACGGTGCCCACGCGATCGGGCTGGACGTGCCACGTGACCGGGAGATCGACAGGATCGCCGTCGGGACCGATGACCACGGCCTCGAACGCGACCGACTCGTTCGGCGGCACGATCGCGTAGACAGGACGCACGTGCACGCGGAGCGGCTGCCCGGGCAGGACGACCCGGACGTGCGCACGGTCAGTGAGCGTCGACCCGTCCGGAAGCACGACGAGGGCGCCGACGGCGCCCTCGTGCGGACCGAACTCGCCGGAGCTCGGGTCGCCGTACGCCGGGTTCGCCGTGAAGAGGCCGTCGATGGTGATGGTACCGAGGTCCCTGGGGAAGACGGCCCACTCGGTGGTCCAGTCGGCGGGTTCCTCGGTACCGATCACCAGCGTCTCGAACTGCACGTCCTCTCCTGGTGTCACGACCGCGCGGTGCGGCCGGATCCTGAGCCGCAGTGGAGCGCCGTCGGCCCGCACGAGCACGCGCGCGGCGTCGCTCGCGACGCCCTCGTTCGTCTCCACCGACGCGACGACGGCACCGACCCACCCGCCGTTCTCGGCGGGCTCTGGCATCTCGTCCGTGGCCGTGAAGAAGCCGTCGGCGCCGATTGCGCCGAGCCACGCGGGACGGACCGACCACTCCACGGGGATGTCGAGCGGTTCGCCCTCGGGCCCGAGGACGACCGCCTCGAACTGCACGTCCCCGCCCGGCACGA
>JALGVU010000300.1:1471-4986 GCA_025774545.1 bacterium
CGGGTCCCGCCGCACGCACCTCGACGTTCGCGAAGCCGCGCGCGGGCCCCTCGGTGGTCGCGACGGTCGCCACGACGCGCCCGGCGGTCTCGTCCGGCCCAGCGACGAAGAGGCCCTCATCGTCGATGATGCCGAGCCGCCTCGGCACGACCGACCACGAGACGTTCGCCTCGACGGGTTCCCCTGCCTCGTCGGTCACGACCGCGTCGAAACCGAGTTCCTTCCCGGGGCGCACGAGCGCGCGGCGGGGCGCGACACGGACCGAAAGCTCCCCGCTCGGCGCGGCGCCGACGATCACGCCGGCGTCGCCGACTCCCTCCCGCCCGTCGCTCGTGGCACGGACAGCCACGCGCCCCGAGCCTCCGGCGCCTCCGGCCGTGAAAAGACCGGTCTCATCGACGGCACCGAGGTCGCCCGGAATCACGATCCAGGCGAGCGCGGCGTCGATCCTGTCACCGGTCACCGGGTCGGTCACGGTCGCCGCGAACTGCTGCGCGGCACCGGGCCCGACCGTCGCGCGACGAGGGTTCACCGCCACATCGAGCCTCGCCGTGGGCTCCGTCCCCACCTCCACCACCGCGTGTCCCGTGCCCGCGAGTCCGCCGTGCGTCGCCTCGGCCCGCACGATCGCGCGGCCGGGCTCACCACTCGCGACGAACCGTCCTTCGCCGTCGATCCTCCCTGTTCGGGGCGGTATCACTGACCACGCCACGTCCGCCCCGACGATCTCACCGTCCGCGTCGTGGACGGACGTCGAGAACTGCACCTCGCCGGCGGGCAGCGTGTACGCCCTCTCAGGCGACACACGAACCAGGAGTTCGTCTCGTGCCTCGACGGCGCCGGCGCACACGAGAAGCCCAACGAGGATCGCGAACGCCCGGAACGGCGACCCGATCCACGGTGGGCCCGCCGGTCGCCTGCTCCCTCGCCTCGCCCATGTCCGGTACATCCTCTCACCTCCGTGTCGAATCCGTGCCTAGATCCGCTCGGCGGCGTCGTGCCGCCGGCCGTTCAGCGTGTAGAAGAGCCACGAGACGTCCTTGAGCTTCCTCCCGGACCCGTCGTGGATCTCGATCGTCACGATGTGCTCGCCTTCCTCGAACCGCTCGTGCGGCGAGTACATGACGTAGTCCTCACCGACGTCGGCGAGACCCGTGACGTCCGTCTCATCGACGTAGAGCCGAACGATTCCGCCCTCGATCGGGGGGTAGATGGACGCCACGATCTCCACGTCGCCCGCGCCGACGACGGAGTTGTCGGCCGGCATGACGGGATCGATGCTCGTGCTCGCGGCGTCGACCATCTCGACGCCCTGTTGCCGGATGGGCGCGCGGCCGACACGCGGAGTGCGAAGCGCGATGACCACGAGCGCGATGATGCAGACCGCGGCGACGCCCCACGCGATCTGCGGAGCCCGCAGCCGCTCGCCCCTCGGCGCGCGCCGGGAGGCCTCCCGGATCCTGGCGAGGAGCCGCGTGCGGTAGAAGGGCGGCAGATCGACGGAAGGGAGCTCCGAGAGCAGCCGCTCCATCGCATCGTCGGCTTCCGTCTCGCGGAGCTCGTCGGTCGATGCCCGATCCGAAGCCCCGCTTGCCGACGGGTCCCGGCCCCGCCCGGCCGTCTTCTTCCTCTCTCGTTCGTCGTTCATTTTGGTCTCTCCGTGCGGCGCGACGCGCCGTCACACCTTCCCCTCGAGGAGGTCGGCCAACATCGCCTTTCCCCTCGCGATCCTCGACTTGACCGTACCGAGCGAGCAGCCCGCTACACTCGCGATCTCATCGTAGCTTCGCTCGTCGATGTACCGGAGCGTGATCGCCTCCCGGTTGGCGGGCGGCAGCTTCGCAATGGCGTCCCGAACCGCGCGGTGCCGTTCCTCCTGGACGACCGCGCCCTCGGCCGTCCTCGTCTCGACGGTCCGCGGCGGATCGCTCTCGCGGTGCTGCCTCCAAAGCTCGGCGCGTCTGGCTTCCTTTTTGTACCGCTTCTTGAGCACGTTGACGGCGATGCGGTAGAGCCACGTGAAGGGGTCGGAGTCGCCGCGGAACCGCGGGTACGCCCTCATCGCCCTGATGAAGGCCTCCTCCGTCAGATCGAGCGCATCGTGATAGTCGCCGGTCAGACCGTACATGACGTTGAAGAGCCTCCTGTCATAGCGGGCAACGATCTCCTCGAAGTCCGGCTTCCCCATTCACGCCCTCCGATTGCCATCCCTCACGGATTAGAGCCCACGCGGGGGCCGGATGTTCCCAGGCAAATGAGCCCCGGTCACGGGACGGCGCCCGCGCCCGGCAGGAGCCCCCTCCACCATCCACTAGAAGGCGTGACCGACCGCCACCGTCACGACGTGCTCGGTGTAGGACCGCGCGGGGTCGGCGCGATCGTCCCGGTCGATCAGCCAGTACTCGGCCTCGAGATCGAAGAGGCCCAGCGTCCACTTCGTCTCGAGCGTGGCGCGCATTCGCTCGTGGTCCGTGCCATCACCGCCGGCATCGTCGCCGGTGGCCATCGTCCATCTCGCTCCGGCCCTGATCTTCCATGCCCGCGGGACGACCCGGTAGCGGATCTCCCCGCCCGCGGTCCAGCTGTCGGTCGCGTCCGGGGAGCGCGATCGCGACCAGGCCAGGTTCCCCGAGACCGTCACCTTGCCCCACCGGTACGACCCGCCCCCGCCCGCGTACGAGTAGACGTAGTCGTAGGTCACGTACGGCGTCCTGTCGTACCGCCCGATGACGTACGCGCGGGCGCTCCCGCCGGCGAGCGGCCAGATCGCGTCGGTGCGGGCGTAGACGCGGAACTCGTACCTGTCCTCGTCGACCGACTCGGACGAACCGATCGTGCGATAGGCACGGACCCACCCCGACGACGAGAGGATCTCGCCGGGTCGATAGGCGAACTCCACCTCCAGTCCTCGCTCGCCCGGCTCGTGCTCGAGGCTGCCGGCCGAGTAGTACGACGCGTCGGTGTGCACGTACTCGAGCGACACGCGATTGCCGCGCTCACTCTCGTAGGAGAGCCTGGCCCGCACCGCCTCCCCCGTCGCTTCTTCCGCTCCTTCCACGGACGAGTGCGCGACCTCGAGATCGGCCGCGACGGCCCCCCACCGCAAGGTCACGATCCCCGCCACGACGTCGTTGGTCAACGGGTCGTCGAGCCGCTGCTCCTCCGGGACCGATTCCTCACGGTCGAAGACGCGGAGATAGACGAGCGACGCGCGGGCGCCCTCTCGCCATTCAAAGCTCTCCTTCGCCGCGACGGCGAAGCGCGAGTAGAGCCCGAATCCGCCGAGCGTGTCGGCCTCGCTCATCCTCATTGCGACCAGCTCGGTCCTGGTGGGACCGAACCTCGCGGCGGCACGGACGCCCTCCCCCGCGGCCCAATCGAGGGTCATTCGCGAGAGAGAGGGGAAGACACTCCCCGCCCCGAACTCGTAGCGCCCGGCCTTCCCGTCGAGCGACCACTCGAGCCTATCGTCGTAGACCGGCTGATACTGCGCGGTCAGAAGAAACGACCGGGAC
>JALGVU010000301.1 GCA_025774545.1 bacterium
ATCGGACGACGTGCGAAACCCCGCTTTGGCCTGGCGCTCACCTGGAAGCCGATCCTGCTCAGGTAGCGGGAGTCAAACCAAGCGAAGCATGGACGCAACGGCGAGCGGTGGGCCCTCCGGGTGGCCCACCGCTCGGCCCGGGGACTCCCGCGCTCGAAGCCCCTCCAGGTCCTGGGTGCCTGCTCCTCACCCTGGGGCACCCCATGACTCCCGTCCGAATCGGGAGCGAGACCGAATTCCAACCAAGCACGCCCTGACACACCCCACCAGGTTCACGAGACGGCTTGACTTCGTGAGCAGATAATGGCAGTTGACAGATCACCGCTGAATGCTGTAGAGTGCCTCCGCGTTGCTAATCATGTGACTACATCATACTAGCTTCTGATTGTCGACATTTGCAGGCTGCCTACGCTCCTATTATGAGGATCTGTCGTCCAAAGCGGTGTCCCGCAGTGCTCCCGCGAGGAGCCTGGCCGCCTCACCACGGTGTCGGATGTGGTCGAAGGCGGCGCTTGCCGCGGTTGCCCGAGGCAGGCGCTCGATGCTCGTCGACGTGACTGAAGGACTGACCTGAGGCCGGCAAGGTGACGGGAATCTGACGAAGTGTCTCCCGGCTTCCGTGGCGTTGTGACCGTCTCGGCGTTCGCATGTGACAGATCGGGCGGGGGGCGCATGAAGGCAGATGGTAGGTGTCTTGTCCGCCTGCGTCGGATGGTGGTCGTTCATCCGGGTACCTGATGACCTCTGGACCGCGCAGGCAGGGAAAGCGAGGATGACCATGAAGCGGCGATCAGGTGTGGTAGGGCTCCTGCTCCTCTCTCTTCTCGTGCTCGTGTGGTGCGTTTCGGCAGGTGGCATGGTCCGCCGATACACCGAGGATTTCACTACGCTGGACTACTGCGACACGGGCAACACGACCGCGTGGTGGGACCCTGACTCCGGCGAGATCAAGCTCCACCCGTTCGCTCTGTCCTTGAGAGGAGCGTGCGACACGCCGGGCGTCGCCTCGGGCGTGGCGACCGCAGGTGACTATGCCTTCGTGGCAGACCTCGAAGCAGGTCTCCAGGTGATCGATATCAGCGACCCCGAGAGCCCATTCTTGGCAGGAAGCTACGACACGCCGGGCTCTGCCAGCGATGTAGCGATTGCCGGTGACTACGCGTATGTGGCGGATGGCACAAACGGCGGTCTCCAGGTGATCAACATCGCAGAGCCCATCAACCCGGTCCTTACTGGAAGCTACGATACGCCCGGCTCTGCGAACGACGTCGCGATCGACGGAGACCGTGCCTACGTGGCAGACGGCGCCGCGGGCGGTCTTCAGGTGATCGACATAGGCGACCCGCGTCACCCCGCGTATGAATGGCACTACGACACGCCTGGCAGCGCCCAAGGTGTCGCCGTCGCGGGCGACTGCGCCTACGTAGCAGATAGCGGCGGTGGTCTTGAGATCATCGATATCAGCGATCCCTGGTGGCCCTACTACGTTGGTAGCTACGACACGCCGGGCTTCGCGTACGGTGTGGCGCTCTCCGGTGACTACGCGTACGTGGCAGACAGCGGGGGTGGACTTCAGGTGATCGACATAGCCGATCCTGCGGACCCGACATACGCAGGGAGCTGCAATCCACCGGAGCTGAACGCTGCCGAAGACGTCGTTATCTGTGGGAACTACGCCTACGTAACGGACTGTGCGTCAGGACTTCACGTGCTCGACATCAGCGACCCTGCAAGCCCGACGCCCGCCGACGTCTTCGCTGCGACGGCACCACGGGCTGTCGCCGTGGAGGGCGACTTCGCTTGCCTAGCAGGCGGCGAATCCGGTCTCATCGTTCTCGACGTCGCGGACCCGGTCGTTCCTCCTGCGCTCGTGGGGACCTACGATGCGCCCGACCGGGCAAAGGGTGTAGCCGTCTCGGGCGACTACGCGTACGTGGCGGATGGCGACCTTCTCCGTGTGATTGACATCAGCGATCCTGCCAGTCCGCAGCATTCGGGGGGCTGTGACCTGCTCGTTTGGGCGGAGCATGTCATCGTCGCCGGGGACTGCGCCTACGTCGCAGGCGGCGAAATCATGAACCACTACGGCGGGCTTGAGGTGGTCGACATAAGCGATCCCACGAACCCTGTGTCCCTGGGCAGCTGGGCAGACGAGCTTTGGGACTCCGAGGACTTCGCCGTGGCCGGCGACTATGCCTACGTTGTGGGCTCGGAGTGGCCCGGGATCCACCGGGTCGTGGTTCTGGATGTCAGCGACCCAGCGAATCCGACGGTTGTTGCGTCCGTGGATCTCTTCGAGTCGCCCAAGTCGGTGGCCGTCGCCGGCGATATTGCCTACGTCGGCACGGAGGCCGGTCTCTCGACGGTCATCATCTACCATCCAACCAACCCGGCGCCCGTAGGAGGCTGCTCGACGCTCGACACTCCGTGGGACATCGAGTTCGCTGGGGACCACGCCTACCTGGCGGCGCGCGACGCCGGGCTCGCGGTCGTCGATGTCAGCGACTCCTACGACCCGCACGTGCTGTCGTACACGCCCACGCACGATCCGGCTACGAGCGTCTGCATCGCCGGCGACTACGCGATCGTGACGGACTACCTTGGCGGACTCTCAGTCTTCTCGATCGGCAATCCGGCGTCCCCGGCACCGATAGCATGGCTCGACACGCCGGGCAGCGCTCTCGATGTCACTGTTGCGGGTGACCATGCGTTCGTGGCCCACTGGCATGAGGGCCTTCAGGTTGTGGAGGTCTTCGAGCGCCTCTACGATTCGGAGCGAGATCTCGCCCAGTCCCTCGTAATCGACCAGTCCGACGAGACGATCTACCTTGCCCAGCTCCACTCGAGCCAGTCTGGCAGCGTGTTCTGGGAGCTGTCCGCGGATGGTGGTATTGCCTGGGAGCAGGTGCCGTCGGATTCCACGTGGGTGGCGCTGCCCTCGCCGGGCGTCGATCTCCTGTGGAGATCGTACCATCACTACACCGGGAGAGGCGTGAACCCGACCTGCGGTGATCTCGAGATCCGGTGGCTGGACGGCTACCCCTTCATTGATCAGATCAGCGACGTCCCGGAGGACCAGGGATGCCAGGTTCGGATCTGGTGGACGAGGAGCGGGCTCGACTTCGTCGGGAGCCCTGAACCGATCACCGAGTACGCGCTCTTCCGGAGGATCGACGAGGATGGGCGAGGGGCCACCCGAGAAGAGGAGAGCTGCCAACCCGTTCGCGCGGACCCGGAGCTCCCGCTGCACCGCCTCTATCCGCCCGGTGACTGGGACTTCGTGCTTGCCGTCCCCGCGCGTGCGGAGCACGAGTACGCCACGGTCGTCCCGACCCTCGTGGACGGAGAGGAGGCCTGGTTCTTCGTGAGCGCGCTGACCGCGACGCCGGGCGTGTACCACGATTCGCCTCCCTTCAGTGGTGTCTCGGCGGACAATCTGGCACCGGGCGTTCCCGAGGGACTGGCGGTTGAGTATGACACGGGGAGCGGCAACCGGCTTTCCTGGGAGCCCT
>JALGVU010000072.1 GCA_025774545.1 bacterium
CCCGGCCTCCACGACCGACCAGGGCTCCGAGTCGGAGGCGTCGAACCTGACCTGGACGCCCGACGAGGTGTCGATGAGATCCCCGATCGCGAACGAGCGGACGTGCCAGCCGACAGGGATGGGCATCTCGGGACCGACGGTCTCGACGAGGACGTAGCCCCCCGGGCCTCGCACGTAGACCCTGAGGAGATCCTCGTTGGGGTTGTTGCCGTAGCCGTTCGTGTACCAGAGGGCGTAGGTGACCACGACGTCGTCCGCCTCACCGACGTCGATCATCGGCGAGATGAGGCGCGTCACGCCACCGTCCACATCCGAGTTGCCGGCCTCGTTGCCGGTCAGGTAGCAGCTTCCGGAACCGTCGTAGTCCTCGGGTGGGTCGCCGCGTTCCCCTCCCCCGGCCGGGACGCCGCGCTCCCAGGTGCCGTCGATGAGGTCGTCGCCGTCCAGTACGATCCACCCGTGGTGCGCCTCGAAGTCGTCCGTGAAGACCGTCGTGAGATCGCCGACGGAACAGCGGTGCACATCCTCGGGCGCGTTCTCGGGATGGGTCACCTCGCCGAACCGGGCGCCCTCGACCGAGACGTAGAACTCCGGCCGGTGGAAGCAGTCGGCCGCGGGCAGATCTCCCTCGTAGAGATCGCCGCTCACGTGCTCGAGCTTGGTCCCGATGAACTCGCCTCCGTCGTGGCGGTAGTAGAGTCGCGCGGATTCCTCGATGAAGGCATCGGCGAGCTCCTCGATCATGATCGCGATGGGCGTCACGACGCCGGGAGCGAGCACCGTCGGCGCGCCCTCGGGCAGCGTGATCCGGATCGGGTCGCGGTAGTTCACCCAGCACGCCCCGTAGCCGACGTTGCAGCAGCCGTACTCGATGAGCATGTAGCCGTCCTCCCCCCAGCCCGCGCCCCACGAGTTCTTGAGCCGCCACACGCCCTCGCGGCCCAGGCTGTCGTCCCAGCCGACCAGCAGCACCGTGTGGTTCGGCATCCAGTAGTTGTCGCAGAAGTTGAAGACGCCGCCGGTGTAGCTGGAGAAGGGCTCATCGATGTAGAGCGCCGCGTCGAGGGGACCGCGGGTCAGCATGGCCTCCTTGATCTCCTCGACCGTCGGAACCACGCGCCGTCCGGCCACGTGGCCCCACGCGTCGATGGAGTACTCGTGCGGATACGGGCAGGAACACGGGAGGTCGAGCGCGGCGTACGGGAAGTCACCCTCGAACACGGCGCCCGTGTCTCCGCACGGATCGGGCTTCCACTGGTGGTAGCGGTGGGCCCAGAATCCGCCCACGCAGTCCCAGCCGTCCGTGTTGCAGCTCAGGATCCACTGTTCGGAGAGATCGACGTGTTCCCCGTCCTTGAGTGCGATGGCGCTCTCGAGGGCGGCCGCGGCGGTGAACGCCCAACAGCTTCCGCAGGGGCCCTGGTTCCTGACCGGCGTGCAGGCTCCGAGGTCACACCAGTCGAAGGACTCGGGGAAGGTGCGGACGCGACGGAAGGAAGGCTCGACAGGTTCCGCGCGGACGCCCGACGACGATTCGATCGGCGCGCGCTCGGAGGGCATCGGCTCCCGGTCGAAGTCCGTGATCCTCTCGTCGAGACGCATGAGCTCCCACACGCTCCCGACGTCGCTCCCGTCTTCCGCAACGCACACCGCGCACTCACCCGTGAAGGAACCGCTCGTGACGGTCCGCGTGACGGTGCCGTACCCGAGCCGCGCGCAGTACGAGTGCTCGGTTCCGGCGCGTCCCCTGAAGAAATCCCACGCGTCGACGCGCCGTCCGTCCGGAAGCACGCAGACGCCGCGTTCGCCGCCTTCGGTCCGGACGATCTCGTGCTCGTAGCCGAGTTCAGTGCAGTACACCGCCGCCGGGTTGCGCATCCCCCACTCGGCGTCGCTCTCGATCTCGTCCGAATCGGCGCCCGCGGCGACCCCCGGCAGAACCAGGACAACAGCCAGTACCGCAACGCTGAGCCGCGCGAGCGGCACTCGTGCGAACCGTCGTCTTCTCGTTTCCATGGACGCGCTCCTCCTCGGCGTGGCGGACTCCAAGCCCCGGTCGCGAGGATCTGGGCCAGAGGAGTCTCGGCGGAAGCATGGCGCAGTGCGCGAGTTCCATGCATGGGGGCGGTGCGGGGACCGCGCGATGAACGCGGAACCTCGACAGTCAGTGTAGCGCACAACCACTCTCGTGCGAAGGCCTCTCTCCGGTCACCCAGCTCTCTTCGACACGGCCCACGGGCGTTTGGCAAAACGCGCGATCCACGTTGCGCCCAGGGACCGGTGGAAACGCCCAGAATGAGGCCCGGGACGCAGCCGGCAGCTCCTGCTGCCGGTTCAACGCCCCGGGCTCCGAAGGGTCATGGAAGGCTCATCGTCGAGGCGCGACCGGCGGTCGCCTCCGCTACTCGTCGGCCTGCTGCGACGCCTCGAGCGCACGCCGGGTGTCCTCGTAACCGACCCCCATGCTCGCGGGCAGCCCGAAGGCCTCGGGGTTGAGGTACATGCCGACCTCGCGGTCCGGCTTCTCGACCTCGACGGGAATGCGGTTCTCCTCAGCGAACGCGTCCTGCCGGACCCCGGTCACGAGCCACGAGACCTCCATCCCGGGCTCCCCACCGGCGATCCTGAAACGGTTTCCAGAGATCTTCTCGGCGATGTGGAGGTTCGGACCGGGCTCACCGATCGGCGTCAGCTGGTAGCGGAAGTCGCGGTTCAGCGCCTGGAACCACTCGGCCAGCTCGACCCAGGCGTCACCCCCGCCGCCGAGAACGACGTTCCCGTTGTAGACGTTCATCATGTCCGGGCTCTCGACGAACGAGTGCATGAGGTACTTGTTCTCGGGGTCCAGAGGGTGATCGATCTTGAACGCCCCGCCGCTCTTCGAGAGCGTGCCCAGAACCAAGACGTCGCCGTAGAAGAAGCCGGCCATGTCTCCCTCTCCTGGTGCGCTGCCGTAGATCGCGTAGTCTCCGATTCCGGTCGCCGCGTGGCCGAAGACGCCGTAGTTGCCGCCGCTCCCCGTGGCCGTGCCGAAGACGGCGTAGCTGTAGTCTGGGCTGGCGGAGTAGGAGTGGACACCGTAGTTGGTCTCGAAGCCCGTCGTGCTGGACCTGAGACCGTACCCCGTCCCCGAACCCGTTGTGCTGTAGACGGACGCGTAGACACCCGTGCCGTCTCCGTCCGTCGAATCGTAGACGCGGGCGTAGACGCCCCGGCTCCCGCCGTGGAACTCGCCGCCGTAGCCCCGGCCTCCGGCGTCGGCGTCGCCGTAGACCCCGACGATGTTCGACGACACGAGCGGCGCCGCTCCCTCGTACTCGGCGTGAACGACGTGCGTGTCGTAGTCCGGACCCATCGGGTCGGTGTCGCGGCACTCGGTCCGGATGATGGCGCCCTCGTAGACGCCGGAGATGAACCCCGTGTCCACGATGAGCAGATCGTCGATCGTCGTTCGGCCACTGATGTTGACCGAGCCGTCGTGATCCGCCCCGCCGGCCCTCACGTACCCGTTGTGGTCGACGCGGTACTCGGCGGTCGCCCCCTTGCGGCACTCGATGAAATCACCCGCGCCGCCGGATGGTATCTCCACGAGGAGCCTGTCGGCCGTGTAGCCCTCGTCGACGACGTGGACCGTTCCGTTGTAGTGGTAGATGTCGTCGCCATCGATCACCCAATCGTCGTCGGCGCCGGCGGCCGGCTGCCAGGTGCCGGTCCCCGTGTTGTCTGAGGTGAGCACGAGTCCGCCGCCCGCGCCCGTCGGCATCTCGAAACCGGTCATCCGTGCCGTTCCGACGACCTCCAGTCGCTCCGCCGGAACGGTCGTGCCGATGCCGACGTACCCCTGGGCATCGATCGTCAGTCTGTCGTTCGATCCCGTGCGGAACTTGATGCTGCCGCCGGGGAACGGCCCCTCGTTCGCGAGAACAAGCGCTTCAGCGTGGGACGGATGTTCGGTCCCGTGGTACCCGATCGAGGCATGGCCGATGCTGTTCTCAAGCACGAGATACGAGGCCGCCCATTCCCCCGGATCCTGGTTCTCGACCCTGAGAACCGTGTTGCCGTCGAAGTCGTCCCTCACGACGAGCGGGTTCGTGGGATCCGAGGTTCCGATGCCGACCCTGCCCTCGAGCCGATAGATGTCATCCCCGTCGAACTCCCAATCGCCGTCGCTGGCGGCGCCTCCGGCAAGGCTCTCGGCGACGGCGGCCCTGAGCGCGTATGGGGCGGACGTGAGCACTACACGGGGGACGAGCTCGAGGTCCTGCTCGATCGTCGTCCCCAACCAGTACTGCCGGTCGAACGGGAGGTCGAGCGCATTCGCACTCCCGAGAATCACATCGAAGACGCCGTCCGCGACCGTGACGGGATGCGACTCCGTCCAGAGCGCCTCCCCTTCCGTCGGCACGTCGTAGATCCTGAAGGCGACGGCATAGACCCCGTCGTCGACGACGCTGCCATCGGCGTTCGTGAGGACCCCCTGGTAGCTCATGGTCGTGGGTACGGCAGCCGAGCAGACAAGCGGCAGCGCGATGATCGCGAGCGCGGCACACGCGCGGAGCGTGGCTCTCATGGTCTCGTCCTCCTCCTGAGGCGTGCGGGAGACTCGGAACTCCCTGAGAAGCAGGGCGCGCCTCCCTCGGCTCGCCGGGACACCCGACCGCGCCCGAGGACTGCGGCCGCCGGACTGCCCAGACGCACAAGATTGTGCTAATCGGGCCCATTCTAGCATACTTTCATGGGGATTTGTAGCATATTCAGGACGTGTAACGGTTATCGGTTCACCTGGGCCACGGGGTCTCACGGCACCTGTCGCTGCGAAATGCACCGAGAACGCGGTTGATGCCCTCGCTCGGGCGTGGTAGAATCGCCATTGAGCAGCAGGAGCGCGGCCTCAAGACCTCAAGGAGCGGACGTGCGTCCACCCGTCGCTTGGGCCTTCCGCCGTGCTTCGGTCCTCTCTGTTCTGCTCTCCATCGCGTTCCCCGCGACAGCTTCCGAGGAATGGCACACCGGGACGGCGAACCCCGCTGCCGTTTATTGTCAGGAGCTGGGCTACGAGCACCGAGTCGTAGACAGCGACGGTGGTGAGCGGGGCCTCTGCATCTTCCCCGACGGAACGTCGTGTGACGCCTGGACCTTCCTCAGAGGCACGTGCCGGCCCGATCTCTCCTTCTGCGCGCGGCTCGGACTCGGTCTGACCGTCAGGAACGACGGCAGAGATCCGTTCTCCTCAGAGTACGCGGTCTGTGTGGATCCCGACGGTCGAGACGCGGGATCGGTGACCGAGCTCATGGACCTGGGCGGAATCGCGGCGCTCGGCGACGGGCCCGTGTCCTCGGATCTCCACGACGAGCCTCCCGTGCCGCCCATTCATCGGAGCCTCAGGTATCCCCTGACGTTCGACTGGCGTGACCACGGTGGCGCGGACTGGATGACCCCAGTGAAGAACCAGGGAGGCTGCGGCAGCTGCTGGGCGTTCGGGTCGATCGGGACGATGGAAGCGATGCACAACATCGCGAGCGGCAACCCGGATCTCGACCTCGATCTCTCGGAGGAGTACCTGGTCTCGAGCTGCTACGCCAACCTCAGCTGCTGCGGTGGCTGGTACACCGTCATGGACTTCCTGCGAGACAGCGGCGTTCCGGACGAGACGTGCATGCCCTACGTCTCGGGATCGAACTGCCCGTGCACTCCGGGGTGCCCAAACTGCGAGCATCCTTCCCACTGCAGCAACTCCGCCTGCTCGGATCGCTGTGACGACTGGGAGTACCGACTCGCTCGAATCGACACGGTCTCCCGCGTCTACGATGCCAGCCCAGCGAGGTACTACATCAGCGAGGAGGGCCCACTGGCGGTCTCCATGGGCGTCGGGAGCGAATGCGGCGGGTACTGGGACGGCGACATCTACCGCTGCGAGGACGGCGACTGCCAGAACCACTCGGTCGTCCTCGTCGGCTATGACACTCCGGGTGGCTACTGGATCGTCAAGAACAGCTGGGGCACGGGCTTCGGAGAAGGAGGCTACTTCAAGCTGGGGTACGGCGAGTGCGGCGTGACCAACCAGTGTGGAGCCGGTGTCGGCGTCGATTGGGTCGGCGCGACCGACGGGCCACTCGGCGACTCGGCGGAGGGTGCGGGAGCCGCCTGGGGCGACTATGACAACGACGGCGACCTCGACATCTATCTGGCCAACGCGGACGGCCCGGACAGGCTGTTCTCGAACGAGGGCCCGGCCGGGTTCGTCGACGCGACTGCTGCGCCGCTTGGCCACCCGGGCGCGAGCGCGGGCGTCGCTTGGGGAGACTGCGACAACGACGGCGACCTCGATCTCTACGTCGCCGACAGCGCCGGACCGAACAGACTCTACATGAACGACGGAGGCACGTTCGTCGACGCAACGGCGGCGCCGGTGACCGAGCCCGAGTTCGCCTCAGGCGTCGCCTGGGGCGACTACGATGCGGATGGAGGACTCGACCTCTACGTCGTCGGGCATGGGGAGAACAGGCTCTTCAGGAACACGGGTGGGGGGAGCTTCGAGGACGTGACGTCCCCTCCACTCGGCGGCGGGGACGCCGGCGAAGGTGCCGCATGGGGCGACTACGATGACGACGGCGACCTCGACCTCTACGTCGCGAACGACACCGCCTCCAATAGGTTGTTCGCGAACGAAGGGAACGGGTCGTTCTCGGACGTAACAGAACCTCCGGTCGATGACGCGAACGCATCGACGGGCGCTGCTTGGGGTGATTGCGACAACGATGGCGATCTCGATCTCTACGTGACCAATGCTGACGCGCCGAACCGGCTCTTCCTGAACGCAGGAGGATCGTTCTCCGACGCCGCGGCAGGCGCGCTCGCTCACCCCGGTGACAGCCGGGGCGCCACGTGGGGAGACTTCGACAACGACGGTGATCTCGACCTCTATGTCGTGAACGCGGGGGAGCCGAATCTCCTGTTCACCAACCTCGGGCAGGGTTCCTTCGTGCTCGACGCGCACCGTGGAGCCAGGGATCCTGGTGACGCTCGCTCCGTCGCCTGGGGCGATCACGACGACGACGGTGACCTGGATCTCTACGTGGCCAACGCAGCCGGAGAGAACAACGTGCTCCTGTCGAACCAGTCCGCTGCAGCGAACCACTGGCTCCGTGTGGCTCCCCAGGGTGACGCCTCGAACCGTGCAGGGATCGGGGCGCGCGTGCGTGTCGTCGACGAGCGCGGGGCGCAGATCCGCGAGATCTCGGGAGGTTCGGGCTCTCTCGGACAGAACGCTTCCGTCGCCCACTTCGGCCTCGGCTCGGTCGCGCTCGTCGAGACGATCGAGGTTCGCTGGCCGAACGGACTCAGAAGCGTTCGATACAACGTCGACGCGGACAGGCTGGTGACGATTCCGGAGAACCTCGCGCCCGCTCCCCCCCGTGATCTCACGGTCGTGCCCGGCGAGGGCTCGGCAGAACTCGCCTGGACGGCGGAGCCTGAGACCGACTTCTCCCACTTCGAGATCGAGCGCGACACGACGGGCTCTTTCGGTGGAGGCACCGCCACGATCGTGTGCGACGAGGCGCAGTATCTCGACGCGCCGCTCCCCGCGGACGAGTACTTCTACCGCGTGAGCGCCGTGGATTCCGCTAGAAACCGAAGCGCGCCTAGCGGGATAGCCGCCTGCGTTCCCGAGAGCAATCCGCCCCCTGCACCCACCTCGTTCGTGGCCGAGGTGATGGAATCGATGGTCACCCTGAGCTGGGGCACGCCGCCCGTCCCCGACGTCGAGATCTTCAGGATCGAGCGGGACACGACGAGCCTCTTCGACACGGCCAGGCTCTTCACGTCTCCCGACACGGTCTACGTTGACCTCCAGGTGGTGAATGAGCGAGCGTACTTCTATCGTGTCTTGGCGATCGATGTCGATGGTCTCGAGAGCGCTCCGAGCGACACGCTCTTCTGCCTCCCCCCCAACTTCCCGCCCTCAGCACCCTCCGAGGTCTTCACGAAGTGCGAAGGAGGACACGTCGCGCTCGCCTGGAACGAGAACGAGGAGCTCGACATCGACGGTTACGTCGTGTACCGAGCCCGTTTCCCCGATCTCGCGTCTCCCGAGTCGCTCGCCTACGTGGCGTCGCCTCCGTTCGTCGATTCCACGTGCGAGGAGCTGACCGTCTACTGGTACAGCGCACGGACCCGCGACGACCTCGGTGTGCTCAGCGCTCCCAGCGATGCGATGGGCGGAGTTGCGGTTTCCGGAGGCACCGTCTACGTCGACGGAGATTTCGTCGGCGTCGAACTCGGGACGTACGGCCACCCGTTCGACGAGCTCGGCGAGGGGCTCGAGGCGGCACGAGCCGGCGACGCGGTCCTGGTCCTTCCGACGACGTACGACGGCGCAATCGCCTTGAAGGACAGCGTTGCCATCGTTGGGATGCTCGGGCCGTCACAGACAAGGGTCCTGGGATCGCTATCGGCACTGTCCCTCGGCGCATCGACCGTGCTCGCCGGGTTCGACGTCGACGGTCTTGGCATCACGAGCGCCGCCCTCGAGTGCGTAGACAGCGACGTCATCGTCGAGGCGTGTGTCTTCCGGAACGCCGCGGTTGGCGCGGCCGTGAGCGGCAGCGGGTCAGCAACGCTCAGGGGCAACACCTTCATCTCGAATCAGATGGGCGTGACCTGCGCCGGCTCGGCGGCCCCCGTGCTTTCAGGGAACACGTTTGCAGACAACACGTTCACGCACCTCAGCAGCGATGGTGACCCTGGACCTCTGATCGGCGGCGAGCTCGCCGCCGCGAACGACTTCCTGGGCGGCGCCTTCCTCAAGATCCACAACACGGGCGCGGCTGAGATCGCGGCCCGCTACAACTACTGGAACGATCTCTGCGTCGATCCCTCGTGGTTCACGGGCGCGGTCGACTACGTTCCCTGGACCGATGAGACTCACACTCAGGTTCACTACGACTGCCCGACCGGAACGCAACAAAACACGCTTCCCTTGACCTTCGCGCTCAGTCGCTCCTATCCGAACCCCGGCGGTCCCGCAACCCGCATCGCCTACGACGTACCTCGACCAGGCGGACACGTCAGGCTCTCGGTCCACAACGCCTCCGGGAGGCTCGTGCGTGTTCTGGTCGATCGGGACGTGTCGCCTGGACGCCACGTCGCCTCTTGGGACGCCACCGACGGACTCGGCCGTCCTGTCTCGTCGGGCGTCTACTTCTGCCGGCTCGAGGCGGTCGGTGCCCGCGAGGAGCGCAAGCTCGTGCTGATCCGATAGAATCCCGACACAAGCTCCCCCCAGCGGGCGGGATCGTCCCACACACGTGGCCGACTCTCGCCAGCCTCTCTCCATCCGCCCACGGCGAAGAGACCTCGCAACGAGCTTCACACGAACGATGGATCGTCAAGATACGGTGCCACCGTAAACCCCGACAGACCATCCCGTGTCATATGCTACGAGAGCGCGTACGAGCATCCCGTTCCTGAGGCTGCGGGGCGATTGGGACCCCGCTCACGTTCGGAACCTCTGAAGGGAGGCTCACCATGGCGTCGAACCGCGCGCTCTTGGCTGCGATTCTCGGGCTCGTGCTGCTTGCCTGTTGGATCGGCCCTGCCACGGCCGCGTCGCTCGCCTCGTTCTGCTTCGCCCACCCTTCGATCAGCGCGGAGTTCGTGCTGGCAAGGTCACCATCGCTCGCCATCGCTCACCCACTCGAGATCGAGACGGCCGCGACGAAGTCGCCGTCGACCGCCGTGCCGCACCCGCGCCAGTGCGAGGTCGCCGCGACCAAGTCGCCGTCGTCCGCCGTGCCGCACCCGCGCGAGATCGAGACGCCCGCGGAGAAGTCGCCGTCGACCGCCGTGCCGCATCCGTTCGAGGTGGAGGCCTCGGGCGCGACCCTCTCCTTCAAGATCGAAGAGGCGTGTCCTGTCGAGATCGTCATCTACTCGGTGAACGGACGCCTCGTCAGACGGCTCGAGTCCGAGCGCCTGGCGCGGGGTGAGCACGCGATCACGTGGGACGGAAGAAGCGACGACGGCGCCCGCGCGGCGTCCGGCGTCTACTTCGCTCGCCTTCGGGCACACGACCGGATGGGCAACGGGAAGCTCGTGCTGGTTCGCTAACATCCACGACAGGGAAGACGATGCGGCCCACTCCCTTGGGAGTGGGCCGTGTCTGTTGGGAAGCGAACCGGAAGGTCGCGGACCGCGGGGGCCGCGCGCCGCGACTACTTCACGAGCAGGAGCTTCTGTCCGCTCGTCTCACTGCCGACCTCCAGTCGGGCGAAGTAGACACCCGAGGACACGGGCCTCCCGCGCTCGTCACGGCCGTCCCAGCTCACCGGGTGCGTCCCGCCCTCGAACGTCCCCTCCACCACCGTCCGGACGTGCCTTCCGCGCAGATCGTAGATCGCGACCCTCACGCACTCCGTGAGATCCGGGACGCTGAACTCCATGCGAGTCCCCGAGGCGAACGGATTCGGATTCGGCGCCGAGAGCCGCGGCGTCTCCTCCACGGCCTCCGGAACGTCCAGCGGGAAGTCGCCGTTGAATCGGTAGGTCTCGAAGGCGTAGCTGTTGTGGTAGTACGCGTACCCCGCTGAGTCGAAGTTCGATATCCAGGTGACGCCGCGCCAGGGATCCGGGATCAACCCCAGGTCCTTGGCCTTGCACCAGAACGCGCCGCCGTCGTAGCTCATGTAGATGGCCGGGCGGTCACCCCCATCGTCCCGCGTGATCGTGCCCGCGAAGATCGTCCCCTGCTCGTTAATGCTCATCGCCCACGGGAAGGTGTTCTCGGACCCCGCGAGGATCAGCTGGTCGATGAAGTCCGCGTCGTCGTCCGAGCGGTAGACGCTGTTCCACGGCCAGAGCATCCCAAAGTCGGAGCCGAACACGCGGTGCGTGGGCGTAAAGACGATGGAGATGGGCTGAGCGAAGAGATCGCCCCAGTGGATCACGTCCCAAGTGTCTCCGGCGTCCTCCGATCGGAGGATCCCCGCGCGGGCGGCGCCGTCTCCCACGGCGGCGTAGAGCTTCCCGCTGTAGGGATCGCACGCGACGAAGTGAACATGACGCTCGGTTCCGTTGTAGCACTTGTCCCAGGTGGTCCCGGCGTCCCGGCTGCGCCAGATGAACGCGCAGGTATCGTTATAGCCGCCGGCGTACTCGCCGATGAAGAGATTCCCGTCGAGATCCTCACACATCTTCCAGAAACCCTTGCCGCAATCGAACGTCAGGGGTTGGCTCCACTCGCGCGCTGCACGCCCCTCGAACCGGCCCATCTGGAGCTGACGAATTCATGGACGAACCGCCACGTCTCGCCGTGATCGGAGCTCTTGAGAATCTCGTCCACGTAGAAGCCGTAGAGCGTGTCCGCCGGCCCCACCCAGACAGGACAGACCGCCATCGAGAGCGTGTCCTCGTCGATCGTGAAATGCTCGCACATGTCGACCGCGCTCGCCTGCGGAGCGAATGAGAGCAAGAGAAGAGCGACCGCCATCACCGTCAGCGGCACTTGGGCCACCGGAACGTGATCACCCCGATGCGCACACGGCCTCCAGCGACAGGAACTGAACACCTTCATGACTCGAGTTCTCCGTGAAGCGGTTCCAGAGCGACTGATCACCCACACTCATCATCACCGACAACCACACCATGGCCGGGCCTGCGGCTCGACCGCAATGGAACGAGAGGCCGGTCCACGACGCCACCACACGTACCACGCAGGACGACGGCCCTGAGCACGCGCGATGCGCTTCGGGGTCACTGGCAACCCAGATGTCCGACCCAATACAAGGATACCAGAAAAACCAGCATTGGTCAAGGATGGCTCTGGCGGGAGCGCGTGCTGCGGAGAGGAAACCTGCCCGCTGCTGAGGCCGCGTCCGGGTCATCGGGAGGGGGATATCAGCCACGGGCGACGAGGCTGGGCGGCGTTGCGGCACCCTGGACGCGCCCGCTAGGCGCGTTCCCTGGCGACCTTCGACACCGTGTAGAAGTACTTCCCGCTCTTGGCGGGCTCGATGTCCTCCTCCGTCACGAAGTCGACCAAGCAGGGTCCATCGAGCACCTCCTGAATCCTCCGCGTGAATCCTCCGCGTGATCCCCTCCCGGGCCTCGGCGACGAAGCCCGGCGCGCCTGCCGCGGGAACCACCCGTACGGTGACGCGATCGATCGCCTCCTGCACGACCTGGAACTTGCGAACGTCCCGCGTTCGGAACTCCCAGGCGAGGAGCTGGATGAAGACCTCGGGGATCACGACCGCGCCGTCGTGTCGGACGAAGCACTCACCGGTCCGCCCCACGACGCGCGCGAGAAGAGGATAGACCCGGCCGCAGTCGCACGTCGCCTCGCTCAGGACACCGTGGTCGCCCGTTCGGTAGCGAATGAAGGGCATCGTGTAGTTCCAGAGGTGCGTGACGACGAGGCTTCCCACCTCGCCCGGCCGGACAGGCGCCCCGTTCGCGTCGACGGCCTCGAGCACCGTCGTCTCTCCGAAGACGTGGAGCCCCCGATGGTGCTCGCACTCGGCGGCGATGAGCCCCACCTCGCGGCTTCCGTAGTGATCGAAGATGGGCGCCTCGAAGACCTCCGTCAGAAGCTCGCGTATGTGGTCGTGGACCGTCGATCCGCCGGTGATGATGGCGCGCGGCGACGGAACCGCGAGTTCGTGCCGCTTCGCGTACGCCGCGATCTGATGGAGGGCGCCCGCGTACCCCTCGAGCGACACGGGTGGGCGCGCGTTCAGAAGATCGATGTAGCCGTGCATGCCGGCGTCGTCCATGCGGTACGAGTCGACGATCCTCCGATCGTGCAGGGCGTTGACGAAACGCTTCACCCTCGATCGCTCGGCTGCGAGATCGACCGGCGACCCCCAGAACCTGATGCGTCGATCACCCCGGTCGATGCCCGCCCACTCGAACGACAGGATCGTCGTCGCGAGCGACGCGGCGACCGATTCGCGATCGCGGACGAAGTCGAGCGGCATGCCGGTCGAGCCGCTCGTGTGGTCGCGCCGCGTGCCGCGTCCCATTTCACACACGAGGTCGTCGAGGCGATCGCGGACGTCCTCCCTCTCGAGAATGGGGAACGCGCGAAGACTGCCGAGCGGATCCGCCACGATCGCATCGGGCGTGAGGCCGTCCGCGCGCTCACGGTACCACGGCACGTTCGTCACGGCGTGCGCGAGGAGATCGGCCACGCGACGCGCCTGCCGCGAAGCGAAGGTCGGGGGATCGTCCCACTGCTGCGCGCGGAATTCCGAGAGGCGCGCGGCGATGGGCATCCGCTTCCGCCGCCAGATGAACGGATCGATCACCCTCGCGAGAATCGCACTCCGGAGACCTGCCATCACTCGCTCCGTCGCATCGGCTGAGGCTTCATGTAGGTCAGCGTCCGCCACAGCCACTCGGCCGGTCCGAACCGAAAGCGCGCGAGCCAGAAGGTCGAGAACCAGAGCTGGAAGATCCAGACCGCGAAGACCATGAGAATCTGATGGGACCGCTCGACGCGCCCGAACAGGCCGAGCCCGTGACCGTAGAAGATCGTCGTCATGATCAACGTCTGGAGGAGGTAGTTCGTGAAGGCCATCCTGCCGGCCGCCGCGAACGCGCGGCCCAACCACCCGAGCACCCGGTCCTTGACCGCGAGCATGACGAGCGCGACGTAGCCGAGCGCCACGAACACGCTCCCCCAGTAGTTGTAGTGGGCCCCTTGAAAGAAGCCGTACTCGATCGACCAGCC
>JALGVU010000073.1 GCA_025774545.1 bacterium
TTGAACGACTCCGGCGGCGCGAGGATCCAGGAGGGCGTGTGGAGCCTGGCGGGCTACGCCGAGTTCTTCCTCAGGAACGTGCTCGCGTCGGGCGTCGTCCCGCAGATATCGGCGATCATGGGGCCGTGCGCGGGCGGCGCCGTCTACTCGCCCGCGATCACCGACTTCGTCTTCATGGTCGACAAGACGAGCTACATGTTCCTCACGGGGCCGGACGTCATCAAGACGGTCATGCACGAGGACGTCACGCGCGAGGAACTCGGCGGGGCGGCGGTGCACAACTCGAAGAGCGGCGTCGCGCACTTCAACTCCGGAAGCGAGCCCGAGTGTCTGAACGAGATCCGGCGGCTCCTGTCGTTTCTTCCGTCGAACAACGCGGAGGACCCGCCCCGGGCGCAGCCGACCGATGATCCCGACCGGCGCGATCCCGAACTCGACGATATCGTGCCTGACACGCCGAACAGGCCGTACGACATCAAGGAGATCATCTCGCGCGTCGTCGACGACGGCGACCTCCTCGAGGTGCACGGAGGTTTCGCCAGGAACATGGTCGTCGGCTTCGCGCGCCTCGACGGCCGCCCGATCGGGATCGTCGCCAATCAGCCGGCCCACCTCGCCGGCGTGCTCGACATCGATTCGTCCGTCAAGGGCGCGCGGTTCGTGCGGTTCTGCGACGCGTTCAACGTCCCGATCGTGACGTTCACCGACGTGCCGGGGTTCCTCCCGGGCACGGCGCAGGAGTTCGGCGGCATCATCCGGCACGGCGCGAAGCTGCTCTACGCGTACTGCGAGGCGACGGTGCCGAAGATCACGATCATCACGCGGAAGGCGTACGGCGGGGCCTACGTCGTCATGAGCAGCAAGCACATCCGAGGGGACATCAATCTTGCCTGGCCGACGTCTGAGATCGCGGTGATGGGAGCGGAGGGCGCCGTGAACGTCCTCTTCCGGCGGGAGCTCAAAGCTGCGGACGATCCCGCGGCGCTCCGGGAGAAGCTCGTTTCCGACTTCACCGAGAAGTTCTCGAGCCCGTACATCGCCGCGTCGGCGGGCTACATCGATCGCGTGATCAGGCCGAGGGACACGAGGCCGGTGCTGATCGACGCGCTCAGGATGCTCGCGAACAAGAGGGACTCGAACCCGCCGAGGAAGCACGGGAACATCCCTCTCTAGGGCATCGAGGAACGAGCGATCGCCGGATCTGCCGGCGCTCCTCGCGGAGTGTGAGTCACCGACCACCGAACGGCCGACCATCGAGGGAGCACGAGCGAGATCATGTTCAAGAAGGTTTTGGTAGCGAACAGGGGGGAGATCGCGGTGCGGATCATCCGCGCGCTCCGCGAGGTGGGCATCCCCTCGGCGACGATCTACTCGGAGGCGGACCGCGCCGCGCTCCACGTCCGGTACGCCGACGAGGCGTACGTGATCGGTCCGCCACTTCCCGGCGAGAGCTACCTCCGCATCGACGCGATCGTTGACCTGGCAAAGAGGATCGGCGCCGACGCGATCCACCCGGGGTACGGTTTCCTCGCGGAGAACGCAGGCTTCGCCCGCGCGTGCGAGGACGCGAGTGTGATCTTCATCGGTCCGGCGAGCAAGACGATCGCGCTCGTCGGGGACAAGATGGAGGCGCGGAAGACGATGGTCGCGGCGGGGATCCCCGTGGTCCCGGGCGGCGACCGTCCGCTCTCGGACGACGACGAGATTCACGAGGAGGCCGAGGCGGGATCGGCCTTCGCCGACGACCGGATCTACCTCGAGAAGCTCATCGACAAGCCCCGCCACGTCGAGTTCCAGATCATCGCCGACGCGCACGGGAGCGTCGTCCACCTCGGGGAGCGGGAGTGCTCCATTCAGCGGCGCCACCAGAAGCTCGTCGAGGAGTCCCCCTCGACCGCGCTCTCGAAGAGCCTCCGCGCCAAGATGGGCGAGGCCGCGGTCAGGGCGGCGAAGGCGGCGGGCTACGTGAACGCGGGGACGATCGAGTTCCTGCTCGACGCCGACCGGAACTTCTACTTCCTCGAGGTGAACGCGAGGCTCCAGGTGGAGCACCCCGTGACCGAGCTCGTCACCGGCATCGACCTCGTCCGCGAGCAGCTTCGCATCGCCGCAGGGGAGAAGCTCTCGTTCCGTCAGCTCGACGTTTTCCACCGGGGGTCGGCCATCGAGTGCCGCATCTGCGCTGAGGACCCCGGGAATAACTTCTTCCCCTCGACCGGGCTCATCGAGCGATTGAGGGAGCCGTCGGGGCCAGGGGTCCGCGTCGAGAGCGGCATCTACTCGGGGTACGAGGTTCCGATCTACTACGATCCGCTGATCTCGAAGCTCCTGACGTGGGCCCCCACGCGCGAGCTTGCGATCGCGAGGATGGAGAGGGCGCTCGCCGAGTACGACATCGAGGGGATCAGGACGACGATCCCCTTCCACAAGGCCGTGATGGAGAGCGCGGCGTTCAGGGACGGGGAGTTCGACACGTCGTACGTCGACGAGGTGTTCTTCCCGATCTACGCGGGCCGGGCGATGGCGCTCTCGGACGTGGCGGCCGTGGCGGCGGCGCTCGTCCGCGAATCCGAGAAGGACCAGATGCAGCCGCTCGAGATCGCGGCGGCGGGGACATCGAGGACGGGCTGGCGGCAGTCGCCCGAGAGACGGACGTGGGGGGGCTGGCAGCTTCACCAGAAGTAGCCCACGCGGCGAGCGGAGGACGGAGTGAAGTACGAGGTCGAGATCGCCGATGAGAAGATCGAGCTGACAGTTGAGAGGACCGACGAGGGATCGAGGGTCACGCTCGGAGACGAGACGCGGGCAGCGGATCTCGTCCGAGTCGGCGAGTCCCCGGTCTACTCGCTCATTCTGGGCGACAGGTCGTTCGAGGTGTCGGTCCACAAGCGCGACAAGGTCTATCAGGTCGTCCTCGAGGGCGCGACCTACGACGCGACGGTGCGAGACGCGCGCGCGCTCAGGCTCGCCGCCGTCACGGGCTCAGGCGACGCGGGAGCGCAGGGCGAGGTCGTGAAGGCGCCGATGCCGGGGATCGTCATCGGGATCGCCGTGGAGGTGGGGGAGACGGTCGAACCGGGGCAGGGCGTCGTCACGCTCGAGGCGATGAAGATGGAGAACGAGCTCAAGAGCGCCGCGGGCGGGACCGTGAAGGAGATCAAGGTCGAGGTCGGCCAGGGCGTGACCCAGGGCGAGGAGCTCGTGGTCATCGAGTAGGGAACCGCCTCGCGCGAATGGGCGCGCGGCGAACGGGAGAGCCGGTGGAGAGCGGGGGCGACGGACGCAGGCGGTGGGAGGAGTCGACGCTCAGGCGGACGCTCGAGAAGCACCCCGAGCGCAAGGACGCGTTCGCGACGGGCTCGGGCGTCCCGGTCAGGAGGCTCTACACGGCCGCCGACCTCCCCGACGCGCACGACGAGCGCCTCGGCTATCCGGGCGAGTACCCCTTCACGCGCGGCGTCCATCCCACGATGTACCGCGGCCGCCTCTGGACGATGCGGCAGTACGCCGGCTTCGGGACGGCCGCGGAGACGAACCGGAGGTTCCGCTACCTGCTCGAGCAGGGCCAGACCGGCCTCTCGGTCGCCTTCGATCTGCCGACCCAGATGGGATACGACGCCGACGATCCGATGGCCGAGGGCGAGGTCGGCCGCGTCGGTGTCTCGATCTGTTCGGTCGAGGACATGAGGGTCCTCTTCGAGGGGATTCCTCTCGACCGCGTCAGCACGTCGATGACGATCAACGCGACGGCCCCGTTCATCATGGCGATGTACCTCGTCGTGGCGGAGGAGAACCGTTCAGAACGACATCCTGAAGGAGTACGCGGCGCGGGGGACCTACGCCTATCCGCCCAAGCAGTCGGTCGGGTTCGCGATGGACCTTTGCGCGTTCTGCGGCGAGCGCGTGCCCAGGTGGAACACGATGTCGGTCTCGGGATACCACATCCGAGAGGCCGGCGCGACGGCCGTGCAGGAGCTGGCGTTCACGCTCGCCGACGCGATCGCCTACGTCGAGGCGGCGCTCGCCCGGGGGATCGACCTCGATGTCTTCGCCGGGAGGCTCTCCTTCTTCTTCGACGCGCACAACGACCTCTTCGAGGAGGTCGCGAAGATGCGGGCCGCGCGGAGGATGTGGGCGGGGATCGTGCGGGACCGCTTCGGTGTCACGTCCGAGCGGGCGCAGATGCTGAGGTTCCACACGCAGACGGCGGGGTGCAGCCTCACCGCGCAGCAGCCCGAGGTGAACGTCGTCCGCGTCGCCGTTCAGGCCCTCGCGGCGGTCCTCGGGGGAACGCAGTCGCTGCACACGAACTCCCGGGACGAGGCTCTCGCCCTCCCCAGCGAGTCGAGCGCCAGGCTGGCCTTGAGGACGCAGCAGGTGATCGCCGAGGAGTCGGGGGTCGCGAACGTGGTCGACCCGCTCGCCGGATCGTACTACGTCGAGTGGCTGACGGACGAGATCGAGCGCGAGGCCTCGGCGGAGCTCGCCGTCATCGACGCCATCGGTGGCGCGACCGCGGCGATCGAGGAGGGGCACTACCAGAAGTCGATCGCGAAGAGCGCCTACCGTCAGCAGAAGGAGATAGAGGCGGACGAGCGTGTCGTCGTCGGGGTCAACCGGTACGGCATCGACGAGCCGACCCGCATGGAGATCCTCCGGGTCGATCCCGCGCTCAGGGACGAGAAGAGCGCCTCGCTCGCGACGCTCCGCGCCGAGCGCGACGGCGCCGCCGTCGACGAGGCACTCGATCGGCTGACGGCCGCAGCGCGGGACGGCACGCCGACGATGCCCGCGATCCTCGAGTGCGCGCGGAGGCGCGCGACGCTGGGAGAGATGTCCGCGGCGGTCGAGAACGTGTTCGGAAGGTACCGGCCGGCGGGAGGCCTGTGGTAGGGGGAACGGCTCCGGAGGGATTCGTGGACGACCGACCGAGAACGAAGGCCCGGAAGATCGACCACGTCTCGTTCGTCGTCGAGAGCGTCGACGAGGCGCTCAAGCTCTACGTCGATCTCCTCGGACTTGCGGTCATCAAGATCGAGGAGTCTGAGCTCCACGCCGTGAGAGCGGCCTTCCTCATGGCCGGCGACGTCATGGTCGAGGTGATCGAGCCCTTGGGGCCCGGGCCGATCCAGGACTTCCTCGAGAAGCGCGGGCCCGGCTTCCACCATCTCGCGTACGAGGTAGACGACCTTCCGGAAGGGCTGGCCGCGGCCGACGCCGCCGGTTTCCGGGTCATCGACCGGGCGCCGAAGCCCGGCATCGAGGGCGGACGCATCGCGTTCCTCCATCCGAAGAGCACGTTCGGTGCGATGACGGAGCTCTGCGACAAGAAGGAGTTCGAACCGGAATGAACATCTTCGACCGCATGAAGAAACGCCGGCACGAACAACTCATCTTCTGCTTCAACCGGCCGACGGGCCTGAGGGCGATCATAGCGATCCACGACACGACGCTCGGAACGTCGGTCGGCGGCACCCGCCTCATGCACTACGACTCCGAGAACGACGCGATCGTCGACGCGCTCAGGCTTTCCGAGAGCATGAGCCACCAGAGCGCCTCGTTCGAGAGCGACATGGGCGGTGGGAAGGCGGTGCTCATGACTGAGGAGGAGCAGGAGACCGACGAGGCCTACTTCCGAGCGTTCGGCCGGTTCGTCGAAGGACTCGCGGGCCTCTTCGTGACCTACCCTGCGTTCGGCACGTCCGACCGCGACTTTCTCCACGTCAGGCGGGAGACGTCGAGCGTTGTTCCGATGGAGGGCAGCCACGAGATCACCGGGATGGGTGTCCTGTGGGGGATGAAGGCCTGCGTGCGCGAGCTCGAGGGGACCTCGAGTCTCAAAGGAATGCACGTCGCCGTCCAGGGCGTCGGCAAGGTCGGAGGGTATCTCGTCGACGCGCTCGCCGAGGAGGGCGCCACGATCACCGTCACGGACGTCCAGTACGATCGACTCAAGACGGTCCAGGACCGGCACCCGGACGCCAGGATCGTCCGTCCCGAGGAGATCCTCGAGCTCCCGTGCGACGTGCTCTCACCGTGCGCCGTCGGGCGGATCCTGAACGACGGTACGATCCCCAAGCTCCGCTGCAAGATCGTCGCCGGCTGCGCGTCCGACCTCCTCGAGGCTCCGATGCACGCCGACGCGCTCAAGGAGCGCGGAATCCTCTACGCGCCCGACTTCGTGATCGCGGGGGCGGAGCTCTATCAGATGGAGCCGCACCTGAAGGACGCTCCGAGGGAGCGGCTCCTCGACGAGGCGCGGCGCGTCTACGACGTGATGGCAGAGATCATCACGACGGCGAAGAAGGAAGGCACGACACCCTATCACGTGGCGGTCGCGAACGCAGCGTGGCGGGTCGGACGCATACAGCTCGTCCGCAACATCATGTGCTAGAGGGCCCGGCCGGGAAGGCGGGGCTCAAGCCTGCGGGACGCGGCGGCTGCAGGACCCAAGCTCAAGCCTGCGGGACGCTGCTGCTGCGGCGGGATCTGAGCTCCAGGCGGATCTCAAGCCGGCGGGACGCGCGCCTCAGGGCGCGGAGGAACTCGGGTGAAGCTCGCGAGACACGCGGTCATCACGGCAGGCGTAGCCGGTGCGCTCCTGATTCACGGGTGCGGCTCGAACGTCGAGCCCGCTCCGGAGCTGGGGCCAGGCCCCGGTACGTACACGGCCCTGTCTGCGGATGAGGAGATTCGGATCCCGTTCGAGATCTATCGGGACGACATCCTCATGATCGCCGAGGTCGAAGGCCGAGAGCTCCGGATGCTTCTCGACAACGGATCCCTCTGGGATCAGCTCCTCTTCTTTGGGAGTCCGCGCATCGACTCGCTCGGCCTCGTCTACGACGGGGAGATCGAAGTCGGAGGCTCGGGCTCGGGCGATCCGGTCATGTCGAGCTCGGCCTCCGACGTCACGATCCGCTTCGCGGGCGTCGAGTTCGCCGGGCAGCCCGCGATCGTCACTCCCTACGAGTCGGGGATCACGAACCTCTGGGAGGGCGCCGACGGCCAGGTGAGCGCCGCGTTCTTCAAGCACTTCGTCGTCGGCATCGACTTCGACGAGATGGTCATTACGCTGACCCCGTCCGGGGATTTCCGGTACCGGGGCGGTGGGAACGTGGTTCCGCTCTCGCCCGCATCGTTCGGGTCGTGGACGATCCCCGGCACGCTCGTGACGGGCGGCGGTGCGATCGAGGTCGACCTGATGCTCGACCTCGGCGACCTCCACGCGCTCTCCCTCACGACGGGAGGGCCCGACGGCATCGAGCTTCCCGACGGCGCGCACGAGGCTCATCTCGGGTTCGGGGTCCAGGGCGAGATCATCGGTCACGTGGGGCGCGTCCTCGAGGTCCGGGTCGCAGGCTACTCCGTGCCCGACGTGCTCGCGGGCTTCACGGCGGCCGAGGAGGGGGAGAGGACCGACGACGACGCCTACATCGGATTCGGCCTCCTCAGACGATTCAACGTCGTCTTCGACTACTCAGGCGGCCGCATGTTCTTCGAACCCAATCGTCTCTTCGACGCGCCGTTCGAGTACGACATGTCCGGCATGGATCTCAAGCGAGCAACCGACGGGAACCTCTTCGTCGCGCGGCTCGTCCCCGATTCGCCGGCGATGAATGCCGGCATCGAGGTGGGCGACGTCGTCGTCCGGATCGACGGGAGGCCGACGGCCGAGTGTCGCTACTGGGATCTCGCGCCTCTCCTTCTCGGAGAAGGGAAGAGCGTGGCGCTCGTCGTTTCCCGGGACGGCGAGGAACGGACGGTGACGATCCGCCTCAAGCGGCTCATATAGAAGAAGCCCGGAGGGATCCGGCAGGAAGGCCCGGGGGGGATCCGGCAGGAGGGGCCCGGAGGAGGGATCCGGGCGCATGGAGGCGGTTCCACGAGAGGACACGTAGCATCAGTGTGGCCGCTTCTGCCCTCGGCTCGAGCGGCGGGCAGCGGCCCGAGAGTGCGCATCGTGTGATGGGAGGAAGAGAGGCTCTTATGGCAGGAATCATCGGTTACGGCGCCTACGTGCCCCGGAACAGGATCAAGGTCGAGGAGATCGCCAAGGTCTGGGGAGCCGACGCGCCGAGCTACAAGCGGGGACTGATGCTCCAGGAGAAGTCGGTTCCCTCGCCCGATCAGGACGTCATCACGATGTCGGTCGAGGCGACGAAGCACGCGCTCACGCGAGCGCAGATCGACCCCGCGAAGATCGGAGCGGTCTACGTCGGGTCCGAGTCGCACCCTTATGCGGTCAAGCCCTCGGGCACGGTGCTCGCCGAGGCGATCGGTGCGACCCCGGAGGTCCACTGCGCCGACTTCGAGTTCGCGTGCAAGGCCGGATCTGAGGCGATGTTCGTGTGCATGGGGCTCGTCGACTCGGGGAGTATCGAGTACGGTCTCGCCGTCGGCGCCGACACGTCCCAGGGCGCGCCGAGCGACGCGCTCGAATACTCCGCGGCCGCGGGGGCGGCGTCGTTCATCATCGGGAGAGACCCGGGCGTCGCGAGGGTGATCGACACGTACGCCTACATGACGGACACGCCCGACTTCTGGCGGCGGAGCTACATGCACTACCCGCGCCACGCCGGCCGTTTCACGGGCCAGCCCGCGTACTTCAAGCACATCACCAGCTGCGCGACGGGCCTGATGGAGAAGGTGGACCTAACGCCCAAGGACTTCGCGTACGTCGTCTTCCACCAGCCGAACGGGAAGTTCCCTCAGCGGGTCGGGAAGATGTTGGGATTCACGAAGGAGCAGATTGAGCCCGGGTGGCTCTCACCGATCCTGGGCAACACGTACTCGGGAAGCTCCCCGATGGGGCTCACCGCGACGCTCGACGTCGCGAAGCCGGGCGACATGATCCTCATGGTCAGCTACGGCTCCGGCGCCGGCAGCGACGGGTTCGTCTTCGAGGTGACCGATCGGATCGACGGGGTCAGGAACGTCGCCCCGGGCACGAGGGAGCTCCTCGACAAGAAGACGTACATCGAGTACGGCACCTACGCGAAGTACCGCCGCAAGATCCGGATGGGCGAGTAGCCGGCGCGCGACTGAGCGCGCGCGGGCGCCTTCCGGCGCCCCGCACCGGCGGACGAAACACCGACAGGAGACATCACATGAGGGACGTGGCAGTCATAGGTGTGGGGATGCAGAAGTGGGGAGAGCTCTGGGAGAAGTCCCTGCGCGACATCTTCACGGAGTCGGCGATGCTCGCAATCGACGACGCGGGCGTCGACCACATCGACTCGATGTACGTGGGCTGCATGTCGAGCGGCCTGTTCGTCGGTCAGGAGCACCTGGGGTCGCTCCTCGCCGACTACCTCGGCGTGGCGCCGATCCCGGCGCTCCGAGTCGAGAGCGCGTGCGCCTCGGGAGGCGCCGCCTTCCGGCAGGCCTTCTTCGACGTGGCCTCGGGGGCGAACGACGTCGTGCTGGCGGGCGGGGTCGAGAAGATGACCGACATCGACGGGGGTGGAGCCACCTTCGCGCTTTCGACCGCCGCCGACGCTGAGTACGAGGTCTACAACGGTGTGACCTTCCCCGGGCTCTACGCGATGATCGCGGTCGCGCACATGAACGCCTACGGGACGACGCGCGAGCAGCTTGCCGCGGTAGCCGTCAAGAACCACAAGAACGGCGCGAAGAACCCGCACGCGCAGTATCCGTTCGAGGTGACCGTCGAGCAGGTTCTGAGCTCCGTCATGATCGCGGATCCCCTGACGATCCTCGATTGTTCGCCGATCACCGACGGCGCGGCGGCCGCGATCCTCTGCCCGCTCGACATGGTCGGCGACTTCACCGACAATGAGCCGGTCAAGATCCTCTCGTCGGCCCACGCGACCGACTCGATCGCGCTCCACTCGAGGAAAGATCTCACGTGGCTCTCGGCCGTCGCGAAGGCGGGCCAGATCGCCTACGAGGGGGCGGGGCTGACGCCCTCCGACCTGGACTTCGTCGAGGTCCACGACTGCTTCACGATCGCCGAGATCGCGGTCATCGAGGCGCTCGGGTTCTTCGAGAAGGGGAAGGGCGGCACGGGCGCCGTGAGCGGCGAGACGGCGATGGGCGGACGCATCCCGGTGAACCCCTCCGGCGGTCTCAAGTCGAAGGGTCACCCGGTCGGCGCGACCGGGATCGCGCAGATCGTCGAGACCGTGACGCAGCTTCGCGGCGTGGCCGGCGAGCGCCAGGTCGATGGCGCCAAGATCGGCATGACGCAGAACATGGGCGGCACGGGCGGATCGTGTGTCGCTCACATCCTCGGGAAGGCGTAGCCTCCCGCCGGCGCGACGTGCGCCTGAAGCGTGCGCCTGAGGCACGCGAACCGATTCCAGAAGGCACGGAGGACAACGGATGTCGACATCAGCGAAGTACTGGAGGGGAATCCCCCAGCGCTACCGCCTCGAGGCGGAGAGATGCGCGAGTTGCGGCATGGAGTTCTTTCCGCCCCGGCTCGTCTGTTCGGGCTGCGGCGCCCGGAAGTTCATGCCGATCAAGCTCAACGATCATGGGAAGCTTCTGACCTACACCGTGATCAGGGTCGGCCCGTCTGAGTTCTGCGAGCAGACGCCGTACGCGATGGGGATCGTCGAGCTCGACGGCGGTGTGCGCATGACCGCACAGATCGCCGACGTCGACTTCGACACTCTCGAGGTCGGGATGCCGCTCAAGGTCGAGTTCAGGAAGATCCGAGAGGAAGGTCAGGCCGGGATCCTCTGCTACGGCTACAAGTTCGTGCCGGAGTAGGGAGAAGACCCGGCGTTCGAATGACGGCGGCGCTGCCGCCCGTGTCCCGGACGCGTGACGCCACACGCACTATCCAGGAAGAGGCCCGATCGATGTACCGGATCGAAAGCAAGATCGACCCGAAGGACGCCGAGTTCGAGGCGAACAGCGCGCGGATGCTCGAGACGGTCGAGGCGTTCAGGGAGCTGCTCGACCGCGTGGGACTGGGCGGTCCCGAGTCGCAGCGCGAGCGCCACAAGAAACGCGGGAAGCTCCTCGTTCGCGAGCGGCTCGAGAGGCTGTTCGACCCCGCGTCGCCGTTTCTCGAGCTCTCTCCGCTCGCGGCCTACGACATGTACGACAACCAGGCGCCCGGCGCGGGGATGGTCACGGGCGTGGGCAGGATTCACGGCCGGGAGGTCCTCGTCGTCGCGAACGACGCCACGGTCAAGGGCGGGACGTACTTCCCCATGACCATCAAGAAGCACCTGCGGGCGCAGGAGGTCGCGATGGAGAACCGCCTGCCGTGCGTCTACCTGGTCGACTCGGGCGGGATCTTCCTCCCGCACCAGTCCGGGACGTTCCCCGACAAGGAGCACTTCGGCAGGATCTTCTTCAACCAGGCCAGGCTCTCGGCCGCGGGGATCCCGCAGGTCTCGGTCGTGATGGGATCGTGCACGGCGGGCGGCGCCTACGTTCCCGCGATGAGCGACGAGACCGTGATCGTGAAGGAGCAGGGGACGATCTTCATCGGCGGCCCGCCGCTCGTGAAGGCGGCGACCGGCGAGGAGGTGACAGCGGAGGAGCTCGGCGGGGCCGACGTGCACTGCCGGATCTCGGGCGTCACCGACCACTACGCGCTGAACGACGAGCACGCGCTCGCCATCGCGCGGAACGTCGTCGAGAACCTCGACGCGCCCAAACGCTTCGAGCTTGACATCAAGGAGCCCGAGGACCCCGCGTACGATCCGCGGGAGCTCTACGGGATCGTGTCGACCGATCTCCGGAGGCCGTTCGACATGCGCGAGGTGATCGCGCGCCTCGTCGACGGAAGCCGGTTCCACGAGTTCAAGGAGCTCTACGGGATCACGCTCGTCACCGGCTTCGCGCGGATCATGGGGTACCCGGTCGGGATCCTCGCGAACAACGGCGTCCTCTTCTCGGAGAGCGCCAAGAAGGGCGCGCACTTCATCGAGCTGTGCACGACGCGGAAGATACCGCTCGTCTTCCTCCAGAACATCACGGGGTTCATCGTGGGGCGGCAGTACGAGCACGGCGCCATCGCGAGCGATGGCGCGAAGCTCGTCCACGCCGTCGCGAACGCCGACGTGCCGAAGTTCACCGTGATCGTCGGCGGCTCGTACGGCGCCGGGAACTACGGGATGTGCGGGCGCGCCTACGATCCCAGGCTTCTCTGGATGTGGCCGAACGCGAAGATCTGCGTCATGGGGGGGGAGCAGGCTGCGAACGTGCTCCTGACCGTGAAGATGCGGCAGCTCAAACGGAAGGGCCGCGAGATGACGCCCGAGGAACAGGAGGCCTTCATGAGGCCGGTCCTCGAGGGATACGAGAACGAGGCGTCCGCCTACTACTCGACGGCGCGTCTCTGGGACGACGGCATAATCGATCCGCTGGACACGCGGGGGGCCCTGGGGCTCGGGATCGCGATGGCCCTGAACGCGCCGATCCCCGACCAGAAGTACGGCGTCTTCCGGATGTAACGTGCGCGACGCGGGCTCGAGGCGTCTCGTGCCTTGGCCCGGGGAGGAAGCTCTCGGACATGAGCGACTACACCACGATCAGGATCTCGATCGAGAATCGCGTCGCGACGATCACGCTCTCGCGGCCCGAGGTCAAGAACGCGTTCAACGACGTCATGCTCGACGAGCTCCTCGACGCGTATCGGAAGCTCGAGGACGATCCCGACGTCCGCGTCGTCGTGCTGACGGGGGAGGGAAACTCGTTCTGCGCGGGCGCCGACCTGAACTACATGAAGCACACGGTCAACTACACGTTCGAGGAAAACCTCGCTGACAGCCTGAAGATCTCAGACGTCATGGAGCTCATCCACAAGCTCAGGAAGCCGACCGTCGCGCGCGTGAACGGCTACGCGATCGGTGGGGGCGCCGGACTCATGGCGGCCAACGACATCGTGATCGCGTCGAAGAAGGCCGTGATCAGCCTCTCTGAGGTGAAGATCGGCCTCGTGCCGGCGTGCATCTCGCCGTACGTCGTGATGCGGGCGGGACCCGGCGCGTGCCGCGAGTTCTTCCTGTCGGGCGAGCGCATGAAGGCGAAGAAGGCCTACCGGCTTGGGCTCGTGAACGACGTCGCCGACGAGGACGAGCTCGACGAGTGCGTGGCGAAGGTGGTTGGTCGGCTCATCTCGAGTGGGCCCGAGGCCCTCCGCGTCTGCAAGGAGCTCCTCGACCGCGTGACGGAGATGCCGCTCTCGGAGGCCAAGGAGTACACGGCGAAGGTCATCGCCGAGGTGCGGGTCTCCGAGGAGGGCCAGGAGGGCATGACCGCGTTCCTCGAGAAGCGGAAGCCCGTCTGGGTCGAGGAGAAGGACTAGGCGAGGGTGAACCGGGAGGGCGCGCGTCGCCACGCGTCGCCCAGCCCCACACCGCATCCAGCGCACACGGAAGGAACATGAAGAAGATCCTCATTGCCAATCGCGGCGAGATCGCCGTTCGTGTCATCCGGGCGTGCCGGGACATGGGAATCGCGGCCGTCGCGATCTACTCCGACGCAGACCGCGCGTCGCTCCACGTGCTCGAGGCCGAGGAGGCCGTTCACGTCGGACCGGCGGCGGCGCTCGAGAGCTACCTCAACATCGACGCGGTCATCGAGGCAGCGCGGAGGACCGGCGCCGATGCGATCCATCCGGGCTACGGGTTCCTCGCCGAGAACGCCCGATTCGCCGCCCGCTGCGAGGATGAGGGGATCACGTTCATCGGTCCTACGTCGAAGGTACTGGCCATCGTCGGCGACAAGATCAGGTCCCGAGAGACGATGAAGGCGGAGGGCGTGCCGATCATCCCGGGGATGCTCGGGAAGGCGACCGATCTCGCGGAGTACCGGGCGAGGGCCCGCGAGATGGGCTACCCCGTCCTCGTCAAGGCGTCGGCGGGAGGCGGTGGGAAGGGAATGACGGTCGTGCGTGCCGAGGAGGATCTCGAGGGCGCGCTCGAGACGTCGAGCCGCGTCGCGATGTCGGCCTTCGGCGACGACACCGTCTACATCGAGAAGCTGATCACACGTCCGCGCCACGTCGAGTTTCAGGTCCTCGCGGACACGCACGGCAACGTCGTGCACCTCTTCGAGCGCGAGTGCTCGATCCAGAGACGTCACCAGAAGATCGTCGAGGAGTCCCCGTCGACGGCGCTCGACGCAGCGCTCAGGGCGCGCATGGGCGACACCGCGGTGCGCGCTGCCCGCGCCGTCGGCTACACGAACGCCGGGACGGTCGAGTTCCTGCTCGACGAGGACGGTCACTTCTACTTCCTCGAGGTGAACGCCCGCGTCCAGGTCGAGCATCCGGTGACCGAGTTCGTGACCGGCGTCGACATCGTCCGCGAGCAGATCCTCGTCGCCTCGGGCGAGCGGCTCGGTATCTCGCAGGACGACCTCGCGCAGCGCGGGCATGCGATCGAGTGCCGGATCTACGCAGAAGACCCGAGAAACGACTTCCTGCCGTCGTCGGGACGGGTGACGCTCTTCCGCGAGCCGTCGGGCCCGGGCGTCCGCCACGACTGCGGCATCTACGAGGGTTGGGAGGTGCCGGTCCACTACGATCCCATCCTGTCGAAGCTCATCGTTCACGCGGGCGACCGCGACGCGGCGTGCCGGAGGATGCTGCGGGCGCTCTCGGAGACGACGATCCTCGGGATCGAGACGACCGTGGAGTACCTGAAGGCGATCATCGAGAGCCCGGCCTTCGCGTCGGGCGACACGCAGACCGATTTCATCGAGAAGCACATGTCTGGCTGGGGCGTTGAGGACGCCGGGCCGAGCGCCGATGGCCCCGAGCGAAGCGCCGACGACGAGCTCACCGACCTCGCGCTCGTCGCGGGGGCGCTCACACTCTCGTCGGAGAGGGGCTCGGGCTCTGTCGCGAGGAGGCGCGCGGCCTCGCCGTGGGACACGCTCGGGGGATGGCGGGTCGGCGG
>JALGVU010000302.1 GCA_025774545.1 bacterium
TCGCGGGAAGTTGTGACACGCCCGGCCATGCGAACGGTGCCGTCATCGCGGGCGACCACGTCTACGTGTCGGATTACGACTTCGGCCTTCAGGTGATCGAGGTCTTCCAGCGGAACTACGACACGGACGCCAACGTCGGCCAGTCGCTCGTGATCGACACGATCGACGAGGAGATCATGCGGGCGCGCGTGACGACGAGCCAGACCGACCTCGTTCACTGGGAGCTCTCCGCGGACGCGGGGGGGAGCTGGCAGACCTTCCCGCCCGACGGAGCCTGGGTCGACTTCCTGGCGCCCGGCGTCGACATCTTGTGGCGCTCGACGCACGAGTACGTGGGCGGGGGCGTCAATCCGGCGTGCACCGATCTCACGATCGAGTACGAGACGCTCCAGACCCCTGTCGAGGGCTCGCTCTACGCCGTTCTGGCGGAGAACGAGGACGTGACACTCCGCTGGACCGTCGCCTCGCTCCACGGGATCGAGGGGTTCGACGTCTGCCGTGCGACGTCGCCTGACGGCCCGTACGAGCGGGTGAACGAGACGCTCCTTGCCGCCGCATCGCCCGGCTCGTTCGTGGACGAGACGATCTGGCCGGAGACGACATTCTGGTACGAGCTCCGGGCCGTGATGGGGGACGGGAGCGAGGACGTGGTGGATGGCTCGCCGGTCGCCGTCACGACCGACGGGAAGCTCACTGCCGCGCTCCGCGCGCCGAGCCCGAACCCGTTCACGACAGAGACAGCGATCGAGTTCGACGTGCCGAGCCGCGTGGGTCCCGTCGCTCTCGCGGTCTACAACGCCAAGGGGCAGCGCGTCGCCGAGCTTGCGTCGGGGGCGCTCGACCGCGGCCGGCACACGGCGCGCTGGGACGGGACGACTCGCGCCGGCGAGCCTGTGCCGTCCGGCGTCTACTTCTTGAGACTCGAGACAGGAGTGGAAGTGAAGACACAGAAGGTCCTGCTTGTTCGTTAGACGTCTGCAGGACGTTCGCCACGGACCACGCGCGGGAAGCGCGATTGGAGGATGAAGGCCGTGAACGGACCACGCTGGACTCAGAGATTGGCCGCCCTCCTGGTGGTGACTCTCTGGTTCGCCCCGGGAGTGGCGGTCGTCTACCAATACACCGAGGACTTCAGCACGACCGACTACCGAGACGTCTACACGACGACCGCGGACTGGAACACCACAGACGGGGAGATCAGACTCCACACGATCGGCCTCGCCCACATCGGGAGCTATGACGCGCTCGGACCCGCCGTGAGCCTTGCCGTCGAGGGCGACTACGCGTTTGTCGGATTGGATTATCCCTTGGATCTCCAGGTGGTCGACGTGAGCGATCCGGGGAGCCCGTCGGTCGTGGGGGACGCCGACACATTCGGGGATGCGTACGGCGTAGCGATTCACGGGGACCACGCAATCGTCGTAAGCTGTCTGATGGAGTGGGTATCCGCATTCGAGGTGTTCGACATCACCGACCCGACGAGCCCGGTCATGGTAGGGAGCTTCTACGACTCGACCGGCGGCTTCGCCGGGCAGGTTGCCGTCGAGGGAGACTTCGCGTACGTGCCGGAGGGACCGCGCGGTCTCAAGGTCTACGACATCAGCGACCCCACGGACCCCGTCCCCGTCGGGATCTGCGACACCCCGAACTTCGCCTTCGACGTCGCGATCGCCGGTGACCACGCATACGTCGCCGACTGGGACTACGGCCTCCAGGTGATCGACATCACCGATCCGACGGACCCCTTCATCGCAGGAAGCACGGTCTCCTTCGGGGAGAACACCAGGGGTGTCGCGGTCGACGGCGACTTCGCCTACCTTGCGAACGACGACGCGATGCTGGTGATCGACATCAGCGATCCGTTGGACCCGGGACTCGCCGCGAGCTGCTACGTGGGAGGGTTCTGCACCGGCATCGTGGTGAGCGGGGACCACGCCTACGTCGCCGCCGGCGGACTGGGCATCTGCGCGGTCGACATCAGCGATCCACTGGATCCTGTGCTCGCGGATGTGCACGATACGCCGGGACTCGCTTGGGACGTCGCCGTCGCGGGCGATCGCGCCTACGTTGCCGATTACTGGGGAGGACTCCAGGTGTTCAGCATCGCCCAGCCGAAGCTGCCGCCGGTGCTCGCGGGAAGCCACGACACGCCGGATGACGCCTGGGAGGTCACCGTCGAGGGCAACCACGCGTACGTCACCGACTACAACACCGGCCTCCTGGTGTTTGACGTCAGCGATCCCTCGAACCCGATCAACGTGGGGAACTACGATCCGTTCGGCTACGTTGTTCACGCGGACGTTGCCGGGAACTACGCGTATCTGGCGTCCCACGCTGTGGGGCTCTACGTTGCCGACATCTCCGATCCCACGAATCCGGTGTGGGCGGGAACGCACAGCCAACCTCACGGCGTCATCCTCGGTGTCGACGTCGTGGGCGATCGCGCCTACCTCGCGGATAACTACTTCGGTCTTCGCGTGCTCGACGTCAGCGATCCGACGGCTCCCGCGCCGATCGGGGAGTGCGGGCTGTCCTCTCCGCACAGCGTCACGGTCGCGGGGGACTACGCCTACCTGGCGTGCTCCAACTCCGGTCTCCAGGTGGTCGACATCAGCGACCCAACGAATCCGGCACCGGCGGGAAGCTACGACACGCCCGGCTTCGCCTACGAGGTTGCCGTCGAGGGCAACTACGCCTACGTGGCGGATTGGTCCGAGCTCCAGGTCATCGACATCACTGATCCCACCAGTCCCACCTGGGCGGGGAGCTACGACACGCCCGACTCGCTCGATGACTCCTTCCCCCTCGACGTGGCCGTCGTCGGCGACTATGCCTTCGTCGCGGATGCGCGCGCCGGCCTGCAGGTGCTCGACATCAGCGATCCGACGAACCCGGTGCGGATCGGGAACTACGACACGCCCGGCTTCGCCCGTGGCGTCGCCCTCGCCGGTGACCACGCCTACGTCGCGGACGAGGGCTCGGGTCTCGCGGCGATCGAGGTCTTCCAGCGGTGCTTCGACGTTCACGCCCACGTCGGCCAGTCGCTCGTGATCGACACGATCGACGAGGACATCATGCGTGCGCGCGTGACGACGAGCCAGACCGAGATCGTCCACTGGGAGCTCTCCGCAGACGCGGGGGGGAACTGGCAGGTCTTCCCGCCCGACGGCGCTTGGGTCGACTTCCTGACGCCCGGCCTCGACCTCTTGTGGCGCTCGACGCACGAGTACGTGGGCGGCGGCGTCAACCCCGCGTGCACCGACCTCACGATCGAGTACGAGACGCTTCAGACACCGGTCGAGGGCTCGTTCTACGCCGTTCTGACGGAGGACGAGAGCGTGACACTCCGCTGGACGGTCGCCTCGCTCCAAGGTGTCGAGGGGTTCGACGTCTACCGGGGAACGTCGCCCGATGGACCCTACCAGAAGGTGAACCAGACGCTCCTGGCCGCCTCATCGCCCGGCGCCTTCGAGGATCGGACGATCTGGC
>JALGVU010000303.1 GCA_025774545.1 bacterium
CGGGAAGGTTCCGCCCTACCGACCCGACACGCAGAGCTACCTCTGGTGGCGCACGCGGTGGGATCACTTCCGGGCCGAGCTCCGGCTCCGGAACGTCGGGTCGGCGTGGGTCGACGCCGCGAACACCGAGACGATCGGGGCGAACACGGTCGCCGACGTCTGGGCGTCGCTCGATCTGCCGTGGAAGGGCGTGGCCCTGAACGTGGAGGCCAGGAACCTCCTCGACCAGGCCTACGAGACGCGGAAGGGGTATCCTCTGCCGGGGCAGGAATGGACGGTGGCGCTCGTGTTCGAGTCGGGGCCGGGGAGGTAGGGGGGCGGCGCGCCCTGGAGGAATGAGATGGCAGGCGGAGCATCGTTGTTTCATCGGGAGATCCGGACGGAGATCGAGATCGACGCGTCCGCGAGCCGCGTGTGGGCGATCCTGACCGACTTCGACCGCTACCCGGAATGGAACCCGTTTGTCCGGCGGATCGAGGGTGTGGGTGAGGTGGGGAAGAGGTTCAGGGCCACCATCGTGCCGCCCGGGTCGCGCGGCATGTCGTTCTCGCCGACGCTTTTGAAGCTCGAGCCCAAGAGGGAGCTTCGGTGGATCGGGCACCTCTTCGTGCCCGGACTCTTCGACGGCGAGCACATCTTCGAGATCGAGCCGATCGGAGAGCGACGCGTGCGGTTCGTGCAGCGGGAGAAGTTCCGGGGGCTCTTCACGGCGCTCCTTCTGAGGGGGGTCGGAGATGCGACGCGCCAGGGTTTCGAGGCGATGAACCGGGCGCTCAAGGCAGAGGCGGAGAGGCCGCTGGTTCACTGAGCCGGTGCCGGTGGCGCCGGCCGCTCTTCATGGGGAAGCCGCCCAACGTCCCCGGGGAGGCGGAACGATGGACCTGTCCGAGCTCGGGACTCCCTGTCTGGTCCTCGACCGGGGGAAGCTCGACGAGAACGTCCGACGCATGCGAGAGCATCTCTCCGGCCGCGGCCCCGTGCTGCGGCCGCACGCGAAGACGGCGAAGTGCATCGAGGTCGTCGGTCGCACGCTCGACGATCCGTCGGGCCCCGTCGCCGTCTCGACCCTCAAGGAAGCCGAGTACCTCTTCGAACACGGCATCAAGGACATCCTCTACGCCGTCGGCATCGCACCGGTCAAGCTCGAGCGCGTCGCCCGACTCCAGGAGGTCGGTGCCGACGTCACGATCGTCCTCGACAGCGTGGAGATGGCGCGGGTCGTTGCGGCTCGGGGAGTGGAACTCGGCACGGACTTCCCCGTTCTGGTCGAACTCGACTGCGACGGCGAGCGCGCCGGGGTGACTCCGGGCGATCCCGCGTTTCTTGAGATCGGGCGCGTGCTCGAAGACGAGCCGGGGACCGAGCTCCGAGGCGTGATGACGTACGCGGGCGTGTCGTACCAGGCTCGGACGGCGGACGAGATCCGGAGGGTCGCCGCGCGGGAGCGCGATGTCGCGGTCGAGAGCGCCGGAGCATTGAGACGGGCGGGATTGCCGTGTCCCGTCGTCAGCGTCGGGTCGACGCCGACGGCATGGTTTGCCGAGGAGCTTTCCGGCGTGACCGAGGTCCGCGCTGGCGTCTACATGTTCAACGATCTCGTGATGGCTGGCCTCGGTGTGTGCGAGGTCGACGACATCGCCATCTCGGTGCTCGCCTCCGTCATCGGTCGGCGGGACGATCGGGGCTTCCTCATCACCGACGCCGGGTGGATGTCGCTGTCTCGCGATCGCGGCACCGCCGCCCAGGCGGTGGACCAGGGCGACGGTCTCGTCTGCGGGATCGACGGCGTTCCCGTGGGCGGCCTCATCGTGACCTCCACGAATCAGGAGCACGGGATCGTCGCGGGCAGACGAGGCGGGCGCGATGCTTTCGAGGGCGTCCGCATCGGCGACGCCGTCCGGATCCTGCCGAGCCACGCGTGCGCCACTGCGGCGATGCACGACCGATACCACGTGGTCGACGGGACGACCGAGGTGGTCGAGGTGTGGCAGCGAGTGAACGGGTGGTAGCGGAGCCAGGGGGTCCGGATCAGCAGTGGGCATCAGCCTCCACGCGTCGTGGGTCGGTCTGATTCCCGTCCGGGGGGGAAAGACGCCGAAGAGCCCGGCCGCCATGGCCGGGCTCCTCATGTATGTCTCCGAGTGGGTACGCTCTACCTGAACATCGCCTTGATCGTCGTCCAGGTGGACGCTTCGACCGGAGTCACCGAGTCGGAGACCACGGCGCGGATCATGACATCTGCCAGAACGATCTCCCATGCAACCCAGTTCCACCTGAAACTGCAGTAGTCAATCGGATCATCGGTGTCGAAGCCGATGACCGGGTTCCACGCGTGGCCCCACTCCAACCCAACGAAGAAGGTCCTGTCCGGGTACTCGCCGCCGTCGGATATGTTCACCGGGCTCGCGAGGGGAAGCTCCAGCCAGGCCTCTTCTGGGTAGAGCGATCCCGAGATCTGGAACGCGTTGCCGTATTCGCCCGGCAGCACACCGGGGCCCGGCTTCCAGACCCGGACGGCGAAAGGTTGCGTCGTCGGCGCGTTCGGATCTTCCGGGTCCTCCACCTGATCGTCCATGATGAAATAGCGGATCTCGGTGACGTATTCGGCCCAGGGGGGCGCCTGGAAGCGGACGGCGAGTTTCATGCCAAGCTGGCCACTGACCTGGTTGTAGATGGACCCGTAGTCGCCGTCGTCCCAAGCCAGGATTGTGTCAGCCCTGGTAGGCCTGCATGGCTCGAGGGTCGCTTCCCGGTTGCGACCGGCGGCGGCGTTGTCGATGCCGGCGAACAGCAGGGCGAGTATCCCAGCCACAAGCAACGCGGAGGTATTCCTCCGCCATCTCCAGGCACTCATTCGGTCTTGCCTCCTTCCTCGCAGACGCGCGACCAGCCGATGGTGGGGGAGGGCTCCCGGCACCATACGCCGGCGCCTACGACAGAGAGTTCGCTGACCACCGAAGCCGATCGGGCCCTCCTCGCGGATACTACCTGATCAGCATCAGTTTCTCTGTTCTGGCCTCCTCGTTGACCTCCAGCCTCAGGAAGTACACGCCGGACGGCGCCTGACGACCGTGCGTGTCGGTTCCGTCCCAGGTGACCGAATGGCGCCCGGGCTCCAGGAACTCGTCCACGACGAGCTTCACCAACTCGCCCCGTACGTTGTAGACACCAACGCGGGCCGGGCCCGTGCTGTTCGGAATCTCGAGATCCAGTCTGGTAGCGCCGCATGACGGGTTCGGCCGAGGCGGCGACAGCCTGAGAGCCAGGGTCCCGGGGGTCGTCACGCTCGCGACGGCCCCGCTCAGCACGTCCTCGGACCCGTCGGCTAGGACGACCCGGAGTTCATACCAGAAGGTGGTTCCCGGCCAGGCGCTCGTGTCCTCGAACTCGCCAGGCGACACGGGCGGAAGAGGCGTCGCGTTCACGGGGGAGAACGGTCCGTCCGGTGAGGTGCCACGGTGGACGTTGACCCCGGTGATCTGCAC
>JALGVU010000304.1 GCA_025774545.1 bacterium
AGCTCCGAGGCGGGCAGGTTCGCGAGGATCGCGGCCTGCTCGCGCTGCGTCAGCGCGCCGAACATGGAGCTCATGTCCGAGTAGTCCGCCTGACGGAAGAACGACGCACGGTCGGAGACCTGCGTGCGCGACATGAGCAGCTGGATCTCGCTCTGGTTGCAGCTACCGAGCGCGTCGGCCCGCTCGAGCCTGTTGGCCTGCTCGAACGCCAACGCCTTCTGCTGGGTCGTGAGTCCCTCGAAGAACGGGACGAGGAACAGCTCCTGCTCCCAGACGGGGCTCTGCTCGAACATCAGGCACTGCTCGTCCGCGGGCATGCCCCGGAACAGCATGACCTCCTGCTGGAACGGCATCGCCTCGAGGAAACGCTGCACGGCGTCGGGCGAATGCCACGGCGGGCTCTTCGCCTCGATGAACATGGCGGTCTGCTTCTGGACCGCGAGCCTGCCGAACATGATCTCCATGTCCTCGGGGCTCTCCCAGACCGCGCTCCGCTCGAGCGCAGAGACCTGGTCGGGCAGCTGCGACTGGCTGAAGTGGTCCCACTCGACGCCGATCCGGCTCATGAGCCTCTCGCGCTCGACGCGAGGCATGTTGTCGAAGATGACGCCCATCGACTCTTCGGACTTCCAGATGGGGCTCTGCTCGAAGAGGGCGCGCTGCTCCCGCTGGGTCAGTGCTCCGAAGAAGGGCACCACGAACATCTCCTGCTTCCAGACGGGGCTCTGCTCGAAGAGGGCGCGCTGCTCACGCTGGGTCAGCGCTCCGAAGAAGGGCTCAAGAATCTCCTTCTTCTGCCAGTGCGGCTTCGTCAGAAACGCCTCGGTCCTGGCGGAGAGATGCTGCCTCTTCCACATGTTGTCCTGGTCTTTCAACGAGGCGCGCTCGAAGTAGGACGCCTTCTCCTGCGTCGACGCGAGGTTCAGAAGATCGACCGTCGCCGCGGCGGTGGTCATTCTCCCCTGGCCCTCGAGGACGACGTCCGCATCCGAGAGCTGATCGCCTCGGTGCTTCCTGACCGCCCCGATCGTGCCCATCATCTGATCGTCCTCTGGCGGCGGGAAGAAGAAGCCGAAGTAGACCACCGCACAGAGGGCGACAAGCACGAGGACGGCAAGGACTGCCTTATTCCTGCTCATGGCCAACCCTCCCCTTTCGGTCGCGTGCACTTCGCATCGCGCCTAGCCAACTCAGAAACCGGAGACAAGAACTCGAACGCAGCATCATGATCCCCCTCCTCCCTCCGGCAGGATCGCCTCATCGAACACCACATCGTCAGCGGCGAGGATCTTCATGCGAATCACGGAACCGGTCTTGCGACCGTCCCTGAAGTGCAGGTTGTAGTCGCAATCGCCGCTGTGTGTCAGCTGCATCATGTTGGGATTGACGGAGAGGGAGTGCCTCCCGTCGTCGAGGGCGGTGTACCCCTCGAAGCTCACCTCGTCGTCGTACTCGAACACGATTTCGACCTCCGACTCGGCCGAGAGACCGAGGTGGACGTCGACCGAGTTCGTGGTGTGCTCGAAGCAAACTCCGCCGAACAGCTCCGGGAGCTCGAGCGGAACGCACTGGGAATTCAGGAGTTCTCCCTTCTCCGCCACCATCGTCCCATACGGCCTGTACGCGCCCTCCGGTCCGCCGCGCAACACGGTGACCGAAACGACGCAGAGGAGGCCGAGCCCTACGAGGAGGCCGGCCACGAAAGCGTACGCCGGCCGAAGCTGCGGCTGCGGCCGAAGCGCCTCGCGGACGGCTGCGAAGAGGTCTCTCCTCGCCCGCCTGTTCTCCCGACCGGTGGTCTCGGCGTAGATGGCATCGGTGAGCCCCGGAGGCGGATCCAGCTGGGGGACGTCGCTGAACACGCGACCCAGATCACAGAGCTCCTCGAAGCAACGCCGAGCATCAGGGTGCGCATCGAGATACCGCTCAAGCTCCCTGCTCTCATCCGGTGTGTTCTGACCGTCGATCTCGCTGTTCATCAGTCGTATGTAGCGTTCGTCAGTCATCTTGCGTATCCCTGCCTCACGAGTATGTCTCTGAGAAGCTGCCTGCCGGTGAACAACCTCGACTTCACGGTCTTCTCGGGGATGCCCGCGATCTCGCTGATCTCTCTGTAGGAAAGCTCGAGGAAGTACTTCAAGACGATCACCACCCGGTAGTCCAGCTTCAGCACCATGAGTGCGTTCTGAAGGAAGTCGCTCTTCTCGGTCTGAGCGAGTGATTCCCACGGAGTGCCTCGACCCCGCGCCTCGGGGCCGCAGTCCACTTCCGCGCGTCGTTTCGTTCTCTTGAGATGGTTGATGGACTCGTTGACCGTGATCCGGTAGATCCAACTGAAGAACCGGTAGCGCGGGTCGTAGCTCCCGAGCTTCCGGTAGACCTTGATGAAGACCGATTGAGTGATGTCCGCCGCATCGTCCTGATCCTTCACGACCCTGTAGGCTACGTTGAAGACGGTCCTCTCGTACCTCTGGACGATCGCCTCGAAGGCCCGCTGATCGCCGCCGATTGCCCTGCTCACCAGTTTTGAATCATCCAACATAACTACAGTCCATCGGCGGAAAGGTTGGTCGCGGTTCGCGGACGGCAGATCGGCGATTCAGCTCCGTGGGCAGATCGGCGATTTAGCGGTTCGGCTTCGTCGGCAGATCGGCGATTCAGCGGTTCGGCTCCGTCGGAGGATCAGCGGTTCAGCTCCGGAGAAGGCACCGAGGGCGGGCCTTCTGGCGGTATTCTGAATCCCCGGTCACTCAATCTCGAAGATGGTATCGAATCCGGCGAGCCTGAACAGATCGGACAGGTGATCGCTCAGGTTCGCGAGCTTGAGGCCGTGGCCCGACTCGCTCAGTCTCCTCTGCGCCTCCAGGAGAACGCCCAGTCCCAGACTGGAGATGTACTCCAGGTCGCCGAAGTCGACCCTGCAGGACTCGACGACCGTTCTCAGAACACTCCTGGCCTTGTCGGCCTGTGAGGCGTCCAGTCTGCCGGACAGCAGTATGTCTCCGTTCTCAGCCCGCCGGATGTCGAACATTTCACGTCTCCAGGTTTTTGGCGGCCGTGACGCAGAGCGTCCTGTCGCTGTATGCGTAGGTCAGCTCGTCGAAGATGTTCCTCACGAGGTGGACTCCAAGCCCTCCGACCTTCCTGTCTTCGAGGGGGAGGTGGACGTCGACCGGCTGGATCGATGATTCGTCGAACGGCTCCACATCGAAGTCGGTCAGACGGACGACGAGACGCTCATCCTCGATCGCGAGATCCACGTCGATGTGATCGGATCCACCGGTGTTGTGGCGCACCAAGTTTGTGAACAGCTCCTCGACGGCCAGCTTCGTCGCGAAGGCGATGGGTTCCGGGAGCCCCTCGCGGACGACGAAGGCGTCGATGGAGCGGAACACGTCGTCGAGTGCGTCGATCCTTCTGTTGAAGCTCCCGCGCATCGTGGTACGCGACCCCGTTCGTGGCGTCGCTGCCTCGTGCGCTCACGCGCGACAGAACGGTTCTCCGCGACTGCGCATGCGCGTTCGCGTGAGCCGTCGCACGGTGTCGCCGCGTGAGTTGACGCGCCAGCCCGCGTCTGAGAATCAGTCAAAGGATACTGTCACCATTGTAGGGGACCGGCGGGATCGTGTGTAGTGGAATCTGAAACCGTTTAACCCTGACAAGTGGCTTCGAGTGACCGTAGGAGGCCACGTCCCCGGAGCGGGATCGCGGATCGTGGTCCGTGACCAGCGGAAGTGCCGCTCAGCCAGGAGCACTGGTCGCGGTCCCGGTTTGACAGGCCCGCGGAAGGGGAGTAGACTGACAACTCATGAATGAGAGCCACCCGCGGGAGGGCCCGGGTGGTCGTGGAGGCTCCTCGAAGAGCCGCACCGCGAGGATTGTGGCCCGATGGTGTGACCCCACGGGGTGCTGGTTCCTTGACGCATCCGATGCGTCCGAGCGCGGAAGGAGGGTTCGTGTCATGCGCGCAATCGTGGCGACCCTGGTTCTCTCGATCCTCCTCGGGGCCTCGTGGCCGGCGTCGGCCGCGGTTCCCGAGATGATCTCGTACCAGGGTGTTCTGAAGGAGAGCGACGGAAGCGTCGTGTCCGATGGCGTCTACACGATCGATTTCAGGATCTACAACGTGGCGTCCGGAGGGGAGTTCCTCTGGTCGGAAACTCAGGACGTCGACGTGACCGACGGGCTCTTCAGTGTGATTCTGGGGAACGTCGTGGCGATCGACCTGGCGTTCGATGAGGCGTATTGGCTCGGTGTGAGCATCGGCGGCGACGCGGAGCTCGCTCCCCGCGCTCCTCTCGCGGCAGCGCCCTACGCGTGCCGCGCGGCGGTCGCGGAGTCGCTCGACGGTGGGGGAGGCGGGGGTGACGACGGGGACTGGGTGATCTCCGGCACCGACCTGTATTCCGCGGTCGAGGGGAACGTCGGCATCGGCACGCAGACGCCCGCATCGAAGCTCGACGTTCAGGGCCAGATGCGGGCGACGAGATACCTGGACGCGGACAACACGTCCTACTATCTGGATCCGGCCCACGACGACATCGCCGCGAAGCTCAAGGGGCGGGTCGGCATCAGGGGCGCGCCGTACACCTATCCCTTCGGCGGGGGCGGACCGGACCTTCACGTGAACACGGTGGGCGAGACCGCGTACGTGTGGATCGGTGGGAACCTGAACTACGGCGGCGCCACGATCGGGCATCTCTCGTTCGCCGGCAGCACCGGCTTCGGTAGGAGTGCGTTTGCCGGGATCGGCGGTCTCATCAACAGCGCGTCGGGGCTCGGAAGTGGATCGTTGGTGTTCTACACGAGCTGGAACGTCCTCCCGGGCGGCGGGTACGCGGAGAAGATGCGGCGCCCGGCTTGAGGTGCACGCGAGGAGCTCGAGCTTCTACGCCGCGACGTTCCGCGGGAACGTCGAGATAGAGGACCTCGACGGCACAACGGTCCTCGAGCTCGGGGACGGACTCGACTACGCGGAGGGGTTCGACGTGGCGGGCGGCGCGGCCGTCGAGCCCGGGGCCGTGCTCGTGATCGATCCGGCGCATCCGGGCGAGCTCACACTCTCGACGACGGCATACGATTCACGGGTCGCCGGGATCGTGGCGGGTGCCAAGGGGCTCGGCTCCGGCGTCAAGCTCGGCGCCGGTTCCTACGACCACGACGTCGCGCTCGCGGGTCGCGTCTACTGCAACGTCGATGCGACCGGAGGGGGCGTCGAGCCCGGCGACCTCCTCACGACGTCCGCGACCGCCGGGCACGCCATGAAGGTGATCGACCGGGAGCGTGCCCAGGGAGCGATCCTCGGGAAGGCAATGGAGCGACTGGAGGAGGGCCGGAAGGGCCAGATCCTCGTTCTTGTGACCCTGCAGTAGCCAGGAGGTGACGATCATGAAGTGGCTTCGCATCATGGCCGTGATCGGCATCCTGGTGATCGCGGGGACGACCGCGCCGGCTCTCGCCGAGATCGTGACGCGAGACGAGGCGCGGATCGTCGCGGAGAACTGGATCGAAGCGATCACGGCCATCAAGGGGACCTGGGCCGGCTCGACGACGCCGATCGTCGACGAGGTTCGCGACCTTGCGTACGAAGGAAGACCGGTGGGCTACCTCTGCACCGCCGAGCCTCTCGGGTTCGTCGTGGTGCCTCTGCTCAAGGGACTCGCGCCCGTGCGGGTCTATTCGGACGAGAGTGATCTCGATCCGATCGCCGTTGGGGGCCCCTCGGATCTCGTGCGCGGGCGGATGGCGGCGGTGCTCGACGAGGTCGAGAAGACGCTCGGTCCGATCGATGATGTCCGGGCCGGGGAACTCGCGGGGATTCTCGACGTCGAGTACTCGGGCGCTTGGGGGAACCTGCTCGCGGGTCCCGACGGCATGACGAGGGACTACCAGGAGGGCGAGGTGCTCGTGTCCTCTATCTGGAACCAGTACCCGCCCTACAACGACCAGTGTCCCGATAGGAACTGTGGCTGGCCGTCGTGTCCCGACTATCAGAACGACCACGCGTTCGTCGGGTGCGTGGCGCTCGCGGGCTCGCAGATCATGGAGTATTGGAGTTGGCCGCCCTACGGCTCGTGGAGTCCGT
>JALGVU010000305.1 GCA_025774545.1 bacterium
CTCCTCGGCCGACTTCCCGACGACGCCGGGCGCCTACAACACGACCTTCGGAGGGGTGTACGACGCCTTCGTCGCGAAGCTCAATCCCGCGGGGACGTCGCTCGTCTACGCGACGTACCTTGGCGCGGGTGGGCAGGAGGCGGCGAACGGCTTGGCGGTCGACGACCTCGGGAACGCCTACGTCGTCGGCTACGCGTCGGCCGGCTTCCCGACGACGCCGGGCGCCTACAGCACCGACTTCAGCGGCATCTACGACGCCTTCGTCACGAAGCTCGATCCGGCCGGGAGCAGCCTGGTCTATTCCACCTACGTCGGAGGCAACGCGTCCGACGTTGCCTTCGCGGTCGCCGTCGACGACGAGGGGGAGGCCTACGTCACCGGCGAGACGAACTCTGCGAGCTTCCCGACGACGGGCGGGGCGTTCGACGAGTCGTACAACGGGTTCTACGATGGATTCGTCACGAAGCTCGACGCTCTGGGGAGCGTCCTCGTCTACTCGACGTTCCTCGGAGGCTCGCACCAGGATCGCGGGGGCAAGGACATCGAGATCGACGCGGCCGGAGCGGCCTACGTGACCGGTGAGACGAGATCCGCGAACTTCCCCGCGACCCCGGGCGCGTACCAGCCTGCCATCGCGGGCGCGTCTGACGCCTACGCGGCGAAGCTCGATCCGACCGGGAGCGTTCTCGACTTCTGCACGTACCTCGGAGGCACGGGGCTGGACGGGGGCCAGGATCTGGCGCTCGATGCCTCGGGCGACGTCTGCGTCGCGGGATTCGCCGCCTCGCCGGACTTCCCGGTGACGTCCGGGGCGTACGATGAGACACAGAACGGCGATCTCGACGCGTTCTTCGCGCGGCTGGATCCGACGGGCAGCTCGCTCGCATACGGCACCTTCGTCGGAGGCACCGCGCGGGACTACGCCTACGGCCTCGATCTCGCCGGCGGCACCGCCTACATCACCGGCGCGACGGAATCGACCGACTTCCCCACAACGCCGTGGGGCTACGACACCGGCCACCACGGCGGCGCCGACGTCTTCCTCACCGCGATCGATCCGGGAGCGAGCACGCTCTCGTACTCGAGCTTCCTCGGCGGGAGCGGTGCGGAGCGCGGCTCGGCCGTTCGCATCGACATCGCGGGCCACGCGGCGCTCGCGGGCGTCACGGCGTCCGCGGACTTCCCGACGACGTCGGGAGCGTTCGCGGAGACCCACAGCGGCGGCGAGGATGCGTTCGTCGTCAGGATGAGCGCCCAGCTTCCGGAGGCCCCCTTCATCGACGCGACGACGGGACCGCTCGGATACGCCGGGCAGAGCTACGGGCTGGCGTGGGGCGACTACGACGACGACGGTGATCTCGATATCTACGTGACCAACGTCGACGGGCCCAACATCCTCTGTCGGAACGACGCCGGCATCTACACCGACGCGACGACCGCCCCGCTGGACGACGCGGGGATCGGTCTGGGCGTGGCATGGGCCGACCACGACAACGACGGAGACCTCGACCTCTACCTCAGCAACGACGGCGGGAACAAGCTCTTCAGAAACGAGGGAGGCGGGACGTTCTCCGATGTGACGTCCGGCCCCCTGGGCGACACGGACGTGGGGCGGAGCTGCTCGTGGGCCGACTACGACCAGGACGGCGACGTCGACCTCTACCTGGGCACCGCCGGCGGGAGCAACAAGCTCCTCAGGAACGACGGGGGCGACGTGTTCGCGGACGTCTCCGCGCCGCCGATCGACATCTCCGGCGCCAACGCCGGCCACGCGTGGGGCGACTACGACGACGATGGGGACGTCGACCTCTACGTGAGCCGCGGGGCGGCGAACTACCTCTTCCGGAACGACGGGGCCGGTGCGTTCACGGACGTGACTACCCCGCCGCTCGACGATCCCGGCTCCGGCCACGGCGTCGACTGGGGCGACTATGATAACGACGGCGATCTCGACATCTACGTCGGGAACTACCTCGGGGACAACGTCCTCCTCAGGAACGACGGGGGAGGCAGCTTCACCGACGTCACCACGCCGGTCCTAGCGGGCGTCGGCGGGACGCAGGGGATCACTTGGGGCGACTACGACAACGACGGTGACCTCGACATCTACTGCTCGGTCGTCGGGCCGAACAGGCTCCTCAGGAACGACGGAGGCGGGGCCTTCACGGACGTCTCGAGTCCGCCTCTGAACGACGCCGGCGACGGCCGCGGCGTCGCCATGGGCGACTACGACAACGACGGCGACCTCGACATCTACCTCGTCGCGAGCGACGGGCCGAACAGGCTTCTCGAGAACCGCGCGGCCGCGGGCAACCACTGGCTCCACGTCGATCTCGTCGGGACGCTCTCGAACGCATCGGGCGTCGGCTCGCGGGTCCGCGTGGTCGCGGGGGCGCTCACGCAGATCAGGGAGGTGCGCGCCGGATCGGGCCTCTACTCGGCCGGCTCTCTGACGGCGGAGTTCGGCTTGGGCGGCGCGACGCTCGTCGACTCGATCGTGGTGGAGTGGCCTTCGGGCATCGTCCAGGTGCTCACGAATCAGCCGGTTGACGAGAAGCGGCTCCTCGTCGAGCCAGGACCGCCGGCGAACATCGTGTGCGTCCCGGATCCGGAGTACCTCACGCTGGTCGAGCCCACGAAGACGATTGCCGTCGACTACCTGGGCGGCGGGAGCGATCTTCTCTACGCCTACTCGTTCACGCTCACGTGGGACGGGAGCATCGTCCACACGTCCGCCGACAGCGTGTCGGAAGGAAGCCTCCTCTCCGCGACGGGGACCACGTTCTTCTCCGCCGACCGGACGGGTCCGAACGAGCTCACGATCGACTGCGCGCTCCTCGGTCTCCAGCCCGGCGTGGCCGGACCGGGGGCGCTCTTCTCGGTCGACTTCTCGGCCCTCGCTACCGGGACGAGCGACGTCGACATCACGCTCCTCGAGGCGCGGAACGCGGACAACGTTCATCTCACGGACTTCCTCGAGGACGACGGGCTCCTCATCGTTGACGCGAGCCCGCCCGTCGTGACGGACGTCGTGATCGAGAATCTCACGCTCGCTCACACCGACGACTTCATCAAGGACGGTGACGCGGCGAGGGTGACGGCGACCGTCACCGACGACGATCCTGCGTTCGACATCCCGAACATCGAGGCGGACCTCACGGGCCTCGGAGGCGGGGCGTTCGACAACCCCGACAGTTACAGTCCGCTCACGGGGGAGGCGGTCTGGACGAGCACGCTCCTTTCGGTGACGTGCACGCCGCCCGACGGAACGGTCACGGTCACCGTCTCGGCGACCGATCCGATGGGGAACCCGGCCGTCGCGGCGAGCGACACGATCATCGCGGACAACACGCCGCCGACGGCGGTCCTCGATTTCGACGCTGCTCCCGGCCACGAGAAGTGCGACCTCTCCTGGACGCTCGGGACCGACCTCTACCTCCGCCGGCGCGGTCGTCCAGCGGTCGGCCAACGCCACCGAGTATCCCGACTATCCCCTCTTCGTGGCGAGCTGGCCGTTCGTGATCGTCTACTACCCGGCCGACGAGACGTTCGGGACGAGGGTGTTCGACGGGCTCGACACGAGCGAGGCCGACGGCGTGATTCCGCGGAACATCTACTACTACCAGGCCTTCTGCTACGACGAGGCGCGGAACTTCGGACCGGCGAACTACACCGCCCGCGACCTCGCTACGAACTACTGGCTCGGCGACGTCGCGGAGCAGCTCGGATTCTGGGGATCGGATCCGGGCCACGACTTCAACGGGCTCGTGAACGACGCCGACATCGACAAGCTGGGCGGCACC
>JALGVU010000306.1 GCA_025774545.1 bacterium
GAGGTAGAGGTCGGTCCCGAGCGTCCAGGAGAGGTCGCACTTCTCGTGGCCGGGAGCAGCGTCGAAATCGAGGACCGCCGTCGGCGGCGTGTTGTCCGCGATGATCGTGTCGCTGCCCGCGACCGCCGGGTTCCCCATCGGGTCGGTCGCCGAGACGGTGACCGTGACCGTTCCGTCGGGCGGCGTACACGTCACCGAGAGGAGCGTGCTCGTCCAGATCGCTTCCCCCGTGAGCGGATTGTAGCTGTCGGGGTTGTCGAACGCCCCGCCTCCGAGACCCGTGAGGTTCGCCTCGATGTTCGCAGCGTCGAACGCAGGATCGTCGTCGGTGACCGTCGCCGTCACCCTCGCGGCGTCACCGTCCTTGATGAAGTCGTCGGTGTGAGCAAGCGAGAGGTTCTTGATCACGACGTCTGTGACGACGGGCGGGCTCGCGTCGACGATGAGAAGCCCGTCGTCTTCGATGAAGCCGGTCAGGTGGACGTTGTCCGCGTTCCGCGCCTCGAGGAGCATGATGTCGACGTCGCTCGTGCCGGTAGCCAGCGCCGTGAAGTCAACGGTGAAGAGCGTCCCAGGTCCGGCCACACCGGGCTGGAGGCCGAGGAGCGCGCAGTCGATCGTGAGCTCGTTCGGACCCGTCCGGTCGGCGGAGAAGAACGTGGATCCCACGTCGGAGAGGAGGCTCCCTTCCGACACGCTGTCGGCCGACGTGTGGACGATGCTCCCGTCCCACGTGAGCGTGAACGAGTAGGCGTAGAGAAGATCGCTCCCGCCGCCCAGGTAGTCGACGGCGATCGTCTTGGTGGGCTCGACCAGCGTGAGGTACTCCGGATCCGGGACGCACACGACGTTCGCCGGCGGTCCGGGCTCGACGAGGAGCCGCTTCTCGTCCACGGGCTGGTTCGTGAGCACCTGGACGATGCCCGAGGGCCACTCCACCACGATCGAGTCGACGAGCGTGGCGCCGCCCAGGCCGAACTCCGCCGTCAGAGAGCCAGCCGAGTAGAGGCCCGATCCGGCGCGCACCTCCCTTATCTGCGTGAGCGCCCCCGCGACCACGCGGACCCGCGAGCCGACGCCCGAAGCGTTCGAGATCGTCCCGGCGAGATCGACGTGGAGCCAGTGGTTGCCCACGGCCGCACGGTTCTCGAGAAGCCTGTTCGGCCCGTCGCTCGCGACGAGGTAGATGTCGAGGTCGCCGTCGCCGTCGTAGTCGCCCATGGCGACGCCGCGGCCGTCGCCGGCGTCGTTCAGGGGCGGACTCGAGACGTCCGTGAAGGCCCCGCCTCCGTCGTTCCGGAGGAGCCTGTTCGGCCCGACGACCGAGCAGTAGATATCGAGGTCACCGTCGTTGTCGTAGTCGCCCCAGGCGACCCCCTGCGTCCCTCCGACGCCCGCGAGGACCGGCGTGGTGACGTCGGTGAAGCTGCCACCCCCGTCGTTTCTGAGGAGGGTGTTGTCCCCGAGGTAGTTCCCGACGAAGAGATCGAGATCGCCGTCGTTGTCATAGTCGCCCCAGTCGACGCCGTGGCCGGAGCCGGGATCGTCGAGCGGCGGGGTCGTCACGTCCGTGAACGCGCCGGCCCCGTCGTTCCGGAAGAGGTAGTTCGCCGCACCGCGGCTCACGTAGAGATCGACGTCACCGTCGTCGTCGTAGTCGCCCCACGCGTGGCCGGGGTTGGTGCCGGAGAGGTCGATCGGCGGCGCGGAGACGTCCGCGAACAGGTCGCCCCCGTCGTTTCTGAGGAGCTTGTTGCTCCCGCTGGCGGTGCCGAGGTAGAGGTCGACGTCGCCGTCCTGGTCGTAGTCGGCCCACGAGCAGCTCCGCCCCACGTCCGTGTCTCCGAGGGGGCCGGACGTCACATCGGAGAACGTCCCGGCGCCCTCGTTCCTGAAGAGCTTGTTCCCGCCGTCGTTGCTGAGGTAGAGGTCGAGATCTCCGTCGTTGTCGTGGTCGGCCCACGCCACGCCGAGACCCACCCCCGCGTCGTCCAGCGGGGCGGTCGTCGCGTCGGCGTAGACGCCGGCGTCGTTCCGACAGAGGATGTTGGGACCGTCGACGTTGGTCACGTAGATGTCGAGATCACCGTCGTCATCGTAGTCGCCCCACGCCAGCCCGTAGCTCTGCCCGGCGTATCCGAGCGGTCCCGTCGTCGCGTCGATGAAGGGGGCCTCCGGAAGTTGGGCGCTCATCCTGACGACGAACGCATCGTCGCCGCCGCTGTGGGTCTCCGCGAACGCTCCCGGCGTCGTCGGGAAGTCCCCGGACGCCGTGACGCCCGCGAGCGCCGCGTGGCCCGCGATGTCGATGCGGACGGCCGAGCCGCGATCCGCTCCGCTCCCGCCGAGGAAGCTCGAGTACGAAAGCGTGCTCGCCCCCGGGTCGATCGCGGTGAGGAAGACGTCGGCGCCGCCGTTCTGGCCGGTGTCGTAGCCCCACGGCGTCGTGGGGAAGTCGGTCGATTCCGTAGCGCCGGTGATGTAGGCGGTGCCGCCGGCGAGATCGAGGCCGTAGGCGTGATCCGCCGCCGTGCCTCCGACGAAGGTGCCGTAGGCGAGTGAGCTGCCCGTCGGATCCAGCCGCGTGAAGAACGCGTCGAGATCGCCGTTCTGTGTCTCGTCGTACGCTCCGGACGTCACCGGGAAGTCCGGCGACGCGGCGAACCCCGCGACGCAGACGTTGCCCGAGGCATCGAGCGCCAGGTCCCGGCCGCCGTCCAGCTCCGTGCCTCCGAGGTACGTGCAGAAGTCGATAACGCTCCCGGTGGGATCGAGCTTCGCCACGTAGGCGTCCGACGCGCCCGCGAGGGCGGGCTGGTATGCGCCCGGGGTCGCGGGGAAGTCCACGGATCTCGTCTCCCCGGTCACGTAGGCCGCTCCGGTCGCGTCGATCTCGATGTCCTTGCCGCCGCGGTCCTGGTGCGAGCCTCCGAGGAACGTCGAGTAGACGAGGGCGCTCCCCAGAGCGTCGAGCTTCGTGATGAATCCGTCGTAGAACCCGTTGTACGTCTCGTCGAACGCCCCGCCCGTCGTCGGGAAGCTCGCGGAGTTGGTCTCGCCGGTGACGTAGGCCTCCCCCGCGTCGTCGACGGCGACCGCGAAGGCGACGTCGGACGCGTTCCCTCCGACGTAGGTGGAATAGACCAAGCTGCTCCCGGCCGGATCGAGCTTCGTGACGAAGACGTCGTAGATACCGCTGAAGTCGGTGCTGTAGGCGCCCGGCGTCGTCGGGAAGCCGGCCGACGCGTAGCCGACGACGTAGGCGTTCCCGAGGTCGTCGACCGCCAAGCCGTTCGCCACCTCCTGCCCACCCGCGCCAAGGTATGTCGCGTAGACGAGCGACGTCCCCGCGGGATTGAGCTTCGCGACGAAGGCGTCGTACACCCCTCCGAAGGTCGTGTTGTAGGCGCCCGGCGTCGTCGGGAAGTCGGCCGAGGAGCTCATGAGGAGGCTCAGAGGATCGTCCCGGGTCGCGCCGGACGCGTCGTCCTCCCGCCACACGAACCAACCGGTGGCCGGATCCGGGCCTCTTCGCTCCACGCCGAACGTTCCGGCCGAGGTCTCAATGAGCTCGGTGCCGTCTTCGGTCACCGTCACGCTCTCCGCTCCTTCGTAGACGAAGCGGCAGAGGTCCGGATCCGCTCCCGGATCCGCGACGATCTCGAACGTCACGCGCCCGTCTTCGAGCCGGAAGACGAGGTCGATCCCGGGCCAGAGGTCGCGGTAGGTCACCTCGCCGTAGCGCGGAACGTCAGTCCGCCACCCGGCGGGGTCGGGCCCGAGGAAGAAGTTCAGGTTGCCGTCGAGGCGTTCGCCCGCATCGACCGCGGAACCCACGTTCGCGCCATCGAAGCGCATCCACACCGCCGCCCCGCGCCGCGATCCGGGTTCCGGTGGCCACGCCTCATCGAAGCCATCCGCGCGATCTGCCCCGTCCTCCCGGAGATCCACCACCAGCGCCTCGCGCGTGACGTAGAACGACGCCTGCGGCCCGGTCGCGTAGTAGAGTACGGCGTCGTCGACCTGTCCGCGGTTCTCGATGAACCCCGAGGACACGGCGAGGGCCGGTTCCCCGACGGCGAGCGTCGCTATGATCACGAGCGCTGCCGCGAGCAGGAGGCCGTATCGGCGCCGCGCGCCGCTGCGAGTCATGCCACTTGCTCGAACGTTCATCACCACACGGACTCCTGTTCTGGACGGTCTGTCTACACAGTGACTCCGACCCGGCGCGTCGGCGTTGGCGCAACCGTCCTTGCGCTCACGCTCCCGCGCTCAGGTGATCTTCGATTCGTCAGCGCACCGGTGGCGGGACCCGGGACGAGCCCGGGCCCCGCCCGATGCTGATACTACTTCATGAGCAGCATCTTCGTGCTGCCAGTGTACTCGTCAGCTTCCATCGTGCAGAAGTACACACCGCTTCCGACAGACTCGTTCCTGTCGTTCCGGCCGTTCCAGACGATCTCGTGCCGTCCGGCCTCGATCGACTCGTCGACCAGCGTCCGCACCAGACGACCCGTCACGTCGTAGACACGAATCGCCACGTGGGACTCATGCGGCGTCGTGAAGGCGATCGAGGTCTTCGGGTTGAACGGGTTCGGCGAGTTCTGAACGAGCCTGAACGCCGTCGGGAACTCCGGACGCGACTCGAAGCCGCTGAGGCTCACGCCCAGGACCTCGTTCGACGCTCCCCTCAAGTCCGCGCTGTCGAAGCCAATGGCGTACTCGTCGGCCTGCGTGCGGAACGTCAGGATCGCAATGTCGCCCGATCCGCCGACCGTCACGTCCGTTCCGAGGACCGCGAGGTCGATCAGCACCGTCTCGCCGTCCGACTCGTGCCAGAAGAAGACCGGAGCCAGCGGCGACACCATGTCGCCGGAGAGACGCGAGGAGACGTACTCCAGCTCGCTCGAATCGTACGACAGGAGCACGCTCGCGCCCTTCACCTCCGTCGCGTTTCCGACGAGCCTGAGCGCCATCTCGAGCACACCGTCGTCCGTCACGCCGATCTCGGCGAGCTCGAGCGAAAGCGCCTTGGAGGACTCCTCAGGAAGGAACGGAACCACACGGGGACTCACGCGACCGTAGTTCATCGCGAAGATCATCAGGTCCTCGAACTGCACGTAGGCGTCGGGGAGCGGCAGTCCGAACCTGTGGTCGTCCGGGTGGACCGTCGGGCCGACGTCGCACTGGTTG
>JALGVU010000074.1 GCA_025774545.1 bacterium
GCTCGGGCTTTCGCCTCGCGCCGAGCAGATCCTGCTCGAGCGCCGCTTCGTCGTCGTGCCCGGTGACGAGCCCGAGTTCGCCGCGGCGTACGCATCGCTGCGCGACCGGGGGATTCCCGCGTACATCACGACCGACTCGGTCCTCTTCGTCACCGATCTTTTCCTCGATCGAGTCCTCCTGTCGATCGAGGACGAGCACCTCTACGATCGTCTGGTGGCGCTTTCCCGCGAGATGGTCAGGCTCTCCGAACAGCAGCACCTGCTCGCGACCGACGACACCGTCAAGGAGGCCGCGCGGCGGAACATCGCGTACTTCGCCGTGCCGCTCTCGCTCCTCGATCCCGACTACTTCCCGCCGGAGTCCGCGATCAGCCTCGTCGAGAGGGAGCTCGAGCTCATCGAGGAGGGCCGCGAAACCACCATCTCGCCCATCATGGGCCACACGCCGCTCGACAGGGTCGTCGGGCCGGGTGAGGACTACAGCCACTACGTTCCGAACGGGCACTACACGCAGAACGCGAGGCTCGGCCGGTTCTACCGCGCGCTGACCTGGTACAGCCGGATGGCGTTCGCTCTCCCGGAGGGACGCGGCGCGGACCTGAACCTCACGATCCAGGCCCTTCTCATCGTCCGCGCGCTCCAGGGTGAGGCGGGGGTGTGGCTGGAGCAGTGGGAACGCATCTACGACCCGCTCCACTTCTACGCCGGCGGCGCGGGCGACCCCACCGTCACCGACTACATGGAGATCGCGAACGAGCTGCTCGACGAGGAGTTCGACCTCGAGTCACTCGCGAGCGATTCCCTCCTCCAGGCCTTCGTCGACGCGGTCTCAGAGGTGGCGCCGCCGCACTTCGAGACGCACGAGCTCAGAGGCATGCGGTTCCTGAGCCCGTGGTTCTTCCCCGACATCAGCTACTTCGCGTCTCGCCCCGGAGAGGACCATCGGTCCGAGCCCTCGGTCATGGACATGATGGCGGTCTTGGGTTCCCCCGGGGCTCGCCGGGTCCTCGAGGAGGGAAACGCCTTCGCGGGCTACAGCTACCACAGGTGGTTCCTCGACATCGAGCGCAGGCTCGAGACCATGAACTACGGGGAGTGGACGAGGAACCTGTATTGGAGCTGGCAGTACGCCCTCACGGCGATGAACGGCAGCGTCTCCGAGCGTGCGCCGGCGTTCATGGCGAGCGAGGCGTGGGACGCGAGAGTGCTTTCGACCGGCGCCGCCTCGTGGGCGATCCTGCGACACATGCCGCCCGGGCGCGCCCACCCCATCGGCGCCCCGCCGTCTCGCGCGGTGGCCGAGGCCGCCGAGGCTCCGGGGGCGTTCGTCGATCCCTACCCCGAGCTTTACGCGCGTCTCCGCGAGCTTCTCGAGAACCTGCGCGACCGTCTCTGGGAGAACTACCTGATCGACGACTCGACCTACCTGTGGTTCTCCGAGTACGGCGACTTGCTGACGTCGCTCGAGCGGGTCGCCCGGTTCGAGATCGAGCAGGCATGCGTGCCCACGGCGGGGACGGAGCCGGGTCTCTGCGACCACGCCACGACGCTGAGCGCCCTGATCGGGTCGGTTCCGGACATCGGATCGGGGCAGGGGATTCCCGTCGCGTTCGCCGAGATCGCGTACGAGGACTTCACGTCGAGCAGGATCCTCGAGGTGGGCGTCGGCGCTCCCGACCTCATCTACGTGCTCGTCGACGCGCCCGAGGGGACCATCGTCTATGCGGGCGCGGTCTTCTCGTTCTACGAGTTCGGGCGGGAGGACGAGTCGGAGGTCGCGGGGGACCGGTGGCGAAGCATCCTCGAGGACGGGGCCGCGGAGCGGCCGACCTGGGTCGACCGGTTCCTCGTCGAGTAGGGGGGGCGGACGCCGGGACTCGGCCGGGGCGCGCCGGCGCCGAGCTTCCGAGCCTCGCGCGAGCAAGGATCGAACGAAGGCGGCGGGCAGCGATGCCCGCCGTTCGTGTTGAGGGTTCCGCCGAAGGTCCCGTGCGTCTCAGGTTGCTCGTGTGGGGATCGCTCGCGCTGGTAGCGCACGCGGTGGAATCACTCGGGCGGGGATCGCTCGCGCTGGTAGCGCACGCGGTGGAATCACTCGGGCGGGGATCGCTGGTACTGGCAGCGCACGCGCTGGAATCACTCGTGCCGGAAGGTCAGCGTCGCGGCGACGGTGAAGCCGATCGCGAAGAGCGCGAGCACGAGCGCCTGCGGCGCCACGCCCGCGAGCGAGTAGCCGCGGCTCACGAGGTTGTGCATCGCGTCCATCGCCCAGCCGGTCGGAACGGCGTGGCCGGCGGCCTGATAGAGCTTGGGCGTGATCTCGAGCGGCCACCAGAGCCCCCCGAGCGCGCACATGGTGAGCGAGAGCACGAGCGCCGCGCTCTGCGCCTGGCGCGACGATCTCGAGATCGATCCGAGCAGCACCGAGAGCCCGGCGACGGCGGCGACGTACGTCACGGTCACGAGGACGAGGCCCACCGGGGAGTCGCCCCAGTCGACGCCCAGCGCGAGGCCGCCGAACGCGATCAGGATCCACATCTGAAGCATCCCGATCACGAAGCGCCAGCCGAGGTTCGCGACGATGATCGACGACCTTGCGACGGGCGTCGTGAAGAGCCGCGCGAGCGTTCTCTCGCGGCGCTCGTCGACGAGCGCTATCGACATCATGAGTCCGTTCAGGAGCACGTACATGAGGGCCATCGCCGGCGACGAGTGGTTGAAGCCCATGGAGGGGACGTCGGACCCCGCGGTGCGCCCGAGCCGCTCCGCAGCGACCGTCACCGACGGCGGGTCCCAGTTCTCCGCAACGTACGCGCTCGCGCGGGACGAGAGTCTCTCCGCCAGTTCGGGCGGCGGTTCGCCGCGGAGCTCCGCGTACGCCGTGCGGGCGCCGATCCCGGCCGTCCCCTCAGCTCGCAGTCTCGTCAGCACCTCGTCGATGGCCTGCCTCGTCACGTAGGGGTTCATGCGCTCGGGGTTCCGGTGGAACGTGAGGGTCACCCGCTCCCTCCGCGCGAGCCGCTCCGAGTAGTCGGGCGGGATCACGAGCGCGGCCGACCGGTCTCCCTTCTGCACGAGCTCGAGAGCCGTATCGCCCGCGTCGGCCCCGTCGATCGGGAGAAGGTCGATCTTGCCCGCCGCCTCGATCGCCGCAAGGAGCGCCTCTCCCTGTGGGCCCCGGTCGAGGTTCGCCACGGTCAGCCCGTACCGAACGGGGTCGGTCGAGCCGCCGCCTCCGCCTCCGCCCGAGAACGCCAATCCCAGGACGAACGTGAAGGCGATCGGCATCGCCAGGAGCCAGAACAACGTGCTCCGGTCGGCGGCGATCAGCCTCAGGTTGTGCGCGATGATGACGAGGATCTTCTTCATCCTATGTCAGCACCTGCCTGCGCGAGAGGAGAAGAACGCTCGCGCCGAAGAAGACGATCGACATGGCAAGGATGATCAGGATCTCCTGTGAGATGCCGGCCAGGCCGGCGTCGTAGAACACGAGCTTCTTGAATCCGCTGTGCGCCCAGTAGTTGAACGTGAACCTGGCCACGTTCTGGAAGCTCGCGGGCGCCTGCTCGATCGGCCACATGCTGCCGCCCAGGAGCGACATCATGAGTATGAACGCCGTGCCGACGTTGTCGGTCTGCCGCGCCGTTCGCGCGACCGACGCGATCACGATCGCGAGCGACGCCGCGCCCGCGGCCGTGACGAGCGCCATGACGATGACCGCGACGGGGTGGCTTCCCCAGTCGATCCCGAACAGGAGGCTCCCGAGGACGATCAGGAGGAGCACCTGCACCGCGGCGAGGGCGTAACTGCCCATGAGCTTCCCCGCGATGAAGGTCGACCGCCCGACGGGGGAGGCCATGAGGCGCCCGTAGGTTCCGGACTCGCGCTCCTCGTGGATCGTCTTCGCGGAAGCTAACATCGTGAACAGGAGGAAGAGCACGGCGAAGGAGGGCGCGAAGTAGGAATGGACGTCGACGTCGCGCGTCTCGGCCTCGGCCTCCTCGATCGCGATCGCGGGCTCGCTCCAGGTCTCGTACATCCACTGGAACATCCAGCCGGTGAGCTGCCAGCGCTCGGCCTCGGTGATGGGGCGCTCGGCTTCCACCGCGTCGAAGATCGCTCGCCCCACGATGCCGCCAGCCGACGCGGACGTGGCGAAGCGCTCGACCATCGTCTCGACGATCCGGGCCTTGATGCCGCTCGCCGGGTCCTGGAGCACCGCGATCTCCGCGGGGGCGCCCTCGAGGACGGCGTCGATGAGACCCTCGGGAAGGACGATGGCCGCCGACTTCCTTCCCGACGCGACCGCCTCCCTCGCCTCGTCCTCCGTCGTGACCTCGGCATCGAAGAGCTCGACCTGCGACAGGAGGCCGGCGGCCGCGTTCGTCAGAAGGTCGCCGTCCTCGGGCCCGACGAGCGCGACCCCGATCGATGAGATCCCGGAGTCGCCTCCGAACGCGAACCCGATGATGGCCGTGAGTCCGATCGGGAGGAGGAGCATCAGGACGAGGGTGTTCCGGTCGCGGATCCGGATCCTCAGGTCCTTGATGGCAATGTGGAGTGCCTTCATCATGTCGCGATCACCCGTGGAGTGCGTTCGTCTTCGTCGCGGCCGCGTCCTGGTCGCCCTCGTCCCGGAGCGACTTGCCGGTCAGGTGCAGGAAGACGCTCTCGAGATTCGGCACCTTCACGTCGACCGAGTGGACCTTCGCGCCGCCGGCCGCCAGCCTCTCCACGATGACCGGGAGGAGGTTGGCCTCCGCCGTGGTGTTGATCGTGAGATCGTCCCCGTCCCGCGCGACGTCCGTGACCTGCTCGAGCGAGGAGAGCCAGTCCACGATCGAATCGTCCAGGCCGTCCGCGCGGACGTCGATGGAGGTCGTTGCGCCGATGCTCGTGGTCAGCTCGGCGCGCGTGCCGATCGCCAGCATCTTCCCTTCGTCCATGATCCCGACGCGGTCGCACAGGAACTCCGCCTCCTCGAGGTAGTGTGTCGTGTAGAGCACCGTGAGGCCTGAAGCGTTCAGGTCCTTCACGAGATCGAGGATGCTCCTGCGTGTCTGGGGGTCGATTCCCACCGTCGGCTCGTCGAGGAAGAGGACGTCTGGACGGTGGATGAGCCCGGCGGCGATGTTGATCCGCCTCTTCATGCCTCCGGAGAACGTGTCGATGCGTCCTCCGGCCCGCTCGGCGAGCTGCACGACCGACAGGAGCTCGTCGATGCGCTCGGCGAGGGTGCGCTCCGGCACGCCGTACATCCTCCCCCAGAAGACGAGGTTGTCTCGCGCGGTGAGGGTGGGGTAGAGGGCGATCTCCTGAGGCACGACGCCGATCTTGGATCGCGCCGCGAGGGAGTTCCTGGTGACGTCGAGCCCCGCGATCTTGGCCGTCCCCGCGGTCGGCGGGGTGAGGCACGACAGGACTGAGATCGTGGTGGTCTTGCCGGCGCCGTTTGGACCCAGGAGACCGAAGATCTCGCCCTCGTTCACAACGAAGCTGACCGCGTCGACGGCGACGAGCTGTCCGTACCGCTTGACGAGGCCGTCGACCTCTATGATGGGTTCGCCTCGCACGTCGAAGTCCTCCGTCCTTTCGGGGAAGCGTGTCAGACCACCGAGCGGTCCTGCGTGATCTTCCCGCCCGCGAACCGCCGGGGGTGGAGCCGCTCGATGTCGAGATCGGGGGTTTCGCCCCGCACGTCCTGCGCGACGAGCATGGCCACCTTCGGAGCGATCATGAAGCCGTGGCCGGAGAAGCCGTTCGCCTGGAAGAAGCCGCCGACCTCGTCCACCTCGCCCAGGATCGGCTGGGCGTCGGGAGTGATGTCGTAGAGGCCCGCCCACTGCCTCACGATCTTGACCGATCTCAGCCGAGGCATGAGGTGCGCGAGCTTTCGCGACATCGTCGTGAGGAACCCGAGGCTCGACGTCTCGTTGAAGCCCGGTGGCTCGTCGGGATCGCCGAACCCTCCGATGACGGCGCCGTGCTTGACCTGGCGGAAGTAGATCCCGAAGCTGAACGAGATGATCATCGGGTGGAAGAACCGCTCGAGCGGCTCGGTCACGAGGATCTCGCGGCGGTAGGGCGCGATGGGAAGCTCCACACCCGCCGTCCTCGCGAGCGGGATGGAGTGGCTGCCCGCCGCGTTCACGACGATCGGGGCGCTGATGGTCCCGCGGGACGTCTCGACGCCGGTCACCCTCCCTCCCTCGGTCAGGATTCGCCTGACGGGCGTGAAGAGCTCGATCTCGACGCCCAGGCGGCGGGCCGCGTCCGCGTAGGCCTGTGTCGTGAGGAACGGGTTCGCGCTCGCGTCGTCTGCGCAGTAGGTCGCCATGCGGACGCCGTCGGTGTTCAGATGGGGCACGACGCGCGACGTGATCTCGGAGGGGCTCAGGGTCTCGACGTCGAGGCCGAGCCCGCGCTGGAGTGTGACGTTCTTCTCGAACTGCTCGACGTCGTCGTCCGTGTAGGCGAGGACGAGGTAGCCGCCCTGGAGAAACTCGATGTCGCGCTCGAGCTCCTCCTCGAGTCCGCGGAACGCCTTCACGCTCTCGATGGCGAGCTTCGTGTTGGCCTCGGTGCTCCACTGCTGGCGGATGCCGCCGCCGCAGCGGCCGGTGGCGCCGCTCGCGAGGTAGCTCGACTCGAGCACCACGCAGTCGGTCAGGCCGGCCCGCGCGAGGTAGTACGCGATCGCCGTGCCGATGACGCCTCCGCCTATGACGACGCACTCGGCTCTAGTCTTCATGATGCTCGTCCGCCATGACGCCGATCTCGACCGGCATCGTCGGGGGTCGGACGACGGGGAACTCCACGTCGTCGATCGTCGCGCCCGTCTCGCTCGCTATGATCCTCGCGATCAAGCGGGAGCACGTGCGCCCCTGACACGGCCCCATGCCGCACCGGAGGATCCTCTTGATCTCCTCGGTCGTGGAGAGCCCGCCCGAGATCGCGCGCACGATGTCACCGTACGTCACGTCCTCGCACCGGCAGATGACGACGTCGTCCCTCACCGCGGGGCGTCCTTTCTGGTGAAGTGCCGCACGTTCATCGTCTCGCTCCTGGGAACTTCGATCGTCACGATCGGAGTGCGGTCGAGCGCCTTCGAGGAGAGGACCCGAGTGACGCGGGCGTCGCCGACCGCGCTACCCTCGCGGTCGAGCGCCGTCACGGTCTCGCCGACCTCGGGGAGAGGGCGGAACTCGTATGGGAGCGAGACCGTTCCCGTGTCGCCTTCCCCGCTCGCGTCCACGACGAAGATCGAGAGGCCCGGACACGCGCTGATGCAGACCACGCATCCGTCGCACACCTCGAAATCGACGCTCGGCGTGTCGTTGATGTCACCCTCGATCGTGATGGCGCCCTTCGCGCAGGCGGCCACGCACGGATTACACGGGATGTTCTCCACGCACTCGACCACGACGACCGGCCCCCTCGCCAGTCGCGCAGGATCGGGCAGCTGCCCACGCATCTCCTCGAGCCTGAGGATTCCGTCGCGCCTATGATCCACGTCTCTCGTCCTTCGTGTCGTTCACGAGATCAAACATGCGGTTCTTGCCGAAGCGCGGCCGCTCCCCGAACGGACCCGCCCGAAGCTCGCCGAGCCCGTCCTCCGCCTCCTGCCTGAGCGACGCGAGCGCGTTCGCGTCGGCGTCGGGGACGAGCCGCTCGGCCGCCGCGAGTCCGGCCAGCCGTCCCTCGAGCATGGCGGTCGACGCCTCCTCGATGCCCGACGCGTCGCCGGCGATGAAGACGCCGGGGACGTTCGTCTCGAGGTCCCGGTCGTGCCGCGCCACGTGCCCACCGAGTTCCGCGACGTACACCCCGTCGGCGCCCGCCATGAGCGCGAGCTCGCAGTTGGGGGTCAGGCCCACGGCGAGGCAGACCGTGTCGACGTCGAGGGTCCGCTCGGAGCCCGGCACCGGCGCCCAACGCTCATCGACACGCGCGATCGTGGCGCTCTCGACGCGAGTCTCGCCGTCCGCCCGGAGGATGGTGTGCGACGTCAGGATCGGGACGCCCATCCGCCTGATCTTGGCGGCGTGCACGTGGTAGCCCCCGATCTCATCCATGGCGTCGATGACGGCCTCCACGCGGACGCCCGCCTGGAGCAGCTGGTAGCTCACGATGAGCCCGATGTTGCCCGCGCCGACCATGAGGACCCTCTCACCGGGGGCGACGCCGTAGACGTTCATGAGCGTCTGCACGGCGCCCGCGCCGTACACGCCGGGAAGGTCGCAGTTCTCGAAGGCGAGCACGTTCTCCGAGGCGCCGGTCGCGAGGATCACCGCGCGCGCCCGGAGCCTCGCGTGCTGTCCGTCCTTGAGGAGGGACAGGGCCTTCGCGTCCCCGTCGTCGTACAGCCCGAGGACCGTCGTGCCCGTCAGAAGCCGCGCGGGACACGACTCGAGATCCTGGACCAGCCTCTCGCCGATGTCGATGCCGCGGACGCGGGCGTAGTGGTCGAGCGAGCCGAAGAACATGTGTGTCTGTTTGATGAGCTGGCCGCCGGGAACGTCGTTCTCGTCGATCACGACAGACTCGACGCCGAGCCGCCCCGCGTAGATGGCGGCGGAGAGCCCCGCCGGGCCCGCGCCGACGATCGCGAGCGGCACCGCGGACGGGATCGCTTCGGAGGCGGCGTCGCCCGTCGCGAGGCGGGCTCCCTCGGGTGCGATCGTCCCCTTGCCGCTCTGAGTTTCGACCTTCATACCCGCGCGGAGAGGCGTCACGCACGTCATGACGTTGGGGACGTCGTCGACCGTCATGAGGCAGGAGGAGCACCGACCGATCGCGCAGAAGAACCCTCTCGGGCGGTCGAGCTTGATGCTCCTGCGGAGGACGCGGACCTCCGCGGCGTGGAGAGCCGCGGCGATCGTCTCGCCCTCGAACCCCACGAGCCTCTTCCCGTCGAACTCGAACTCGATCTCCCGTCCTCGGTCGAAGTCGAGGATCGGATGCTCGCTGATCCGCACGAATGGGACTCCTGCCGTCCCACCCCGCCCGGGTGGTCGCGCGTTTCCGGAGATTGGCGTTGATGCTCGATCGGCCGGTCAGTAGAATGAGTTCCAGCGGGTGGAAGCTCTCCGCAAGGGACCGATCGTCTGATCACAAACACGCAACGATAGCAGCCCGCCGCCGGCCGGGCAACCGGAATCGTCAGCCGCGGAGCGGCCGCGAGCCCTCCCGATCCGACGGAGGCATCATGACCAAGCCGACCGCCCTCACCATCGCCGGATCCGATTCCTCGGGCGGCGCCGGGATCCAGGCCGACCTCAAGACGATGGTGGCCTTCCACGTCTACGGAACGAGTGCCATCACATCGATCACCGCGCAGAATACCTTCGGGGTCCGCGCGAGCCTCCACCTTCCGCCGGCGCTCATCGGTGACCAGATCGACGCGATCATGGAGGACGTTGGCGCCGACGCGGCGAAGACGGGGATGCTCGCGACGGTCGCGATCATCGAGGCGGTCGCGGACGCCGTCCGGCGTCACGCGATCCGGAACCTCGTGGTCGATCCCGTGATGGTCGCGACGTCGGGCGCGCGGCTCATCGAGGACGAGGCGATCCGGACGATGAGCGAGACCATGCTTCCCCTGGCGTACGTCGTCACGCCGAACGTTCCGGAGGCCGAGATCCTGAGCGGGATCGAGATCGCATCGGTTGAGGACATGGAGGCGGCCGCGCGGGCGATCCACGGCCTGGGGCCCGCGAACGTGCTCGTCAAGGGCGGACACCTCGCGGAGGGTGCGACCGACGTTCTCTTCGACGGGCGGGAGCTCCGCCGCCTGGACGCGCGCAGGCTTCCGGTCGGCAAGGTCCACGGCACCGGGTGCGCACTGTCGGCCGCGATCGCGTCGGGGCTCGCCCGGGGCTGGGCGATCGGTGAGGCCGTCACCGTCGCGAAGGACTACGTGACCGGCGGGATCGCCTCGGCGTTTCGGCCCGGTCGTGGAGGGGCCGTCGTCGATCACTCCACGCGCCCGCACGATCTCGGTCAACGCACCCGGGCTCCCGGGGAAGGGACGCCCGAGGGGAGGGAGCCGTGAGGCACGTCTTCGGTCCCGTGCCGTCGAGGAGGTTGGGGTACTCCCTGGGGGTCGATCCCGTTCCTCCGAAGACGTGCACCATGGACTGTGTCTACTGCGAGCTGGGCCCGACGACCGATCGGACCGCCTGTCGAGGCCCGTTCGTTGATGTCGACGCCATCCTGGACGAACTCCGCGAGCGGCTCCGGGAGCCCCTCCGACTCGACCACGTGACGATATCGGGCTCCGGTGAGCCCACGCTCAATCTCGAGATCGGACGTCTCATCGGTGGAATCCGAGGGCTCACCGACGTCCCGATCGCCGTTCTCACCAACGGGAGTCTCCTCACGAACCCGGAAGTCCGCACCGCCCTTCGGCAGGCGGACGTGGTTGCGCCGTCGCTCGATGCCGTGTCGGCGAATCCGTTCAAAGAGGTCAATCGACCGGATCCGTCCCTCGATCCCGGTGAGATCGCCCGATGTCTCGCCGAGTTCGCCCGCGGGTTCCGGGGCCGTCTGTGGCTCGAGTCGCTCTTCGTTCTCGGGATGAACGACGATCCAGGTGAGATCAGGCTGATCCGGAACGCGATAGAAGAAATCCAACCGGATCGCGTTCACGTCAACACGGTCGTGCGACCACCGGCCGTCTTCGGTGTTCAAGGAGTGAGCGCGTCGGTCCTTCGCGAGATCGCGGCGGCGCTCGGGCCGCGCGCGGAGGTCATCGCGAGCCCTCCCGACGACGCGCAGTCCAAGCCGGCGAGCGACATGGTGGAACGCATCGTCTCGATGGCAGCGAGGCGTCCGGTCACGATCGCGGACGTCACGAAGGCGATCGGGACGAGTCAGGCGGAGGCAGCGAAGACCCTCAGCCTTCTCGTGCAGAACAAGCGCTTAACGCTTGTGTGGCACGGCGAAACGCAGTACTATGTGGCTTGACTCCAAGCGGGGGGTGGCCGTGAAGTTCGCGATCAAAGGTTTCAACCGGATGTCGCTCGTGGACTGGGACGGCACTGTAACTTCCGCTGCCCCTACTGCCACAACTCCGGCCTCGTTCTCTTCCCCGATCAGTACGAGACGATCTCGCTCGATGAGATCCTGCCGTACCTGAACGAGCACAACGACTTCCTCGACGGCGTCGTCATCACGGGCGGCGAGCCGTGCATGCACAAGAACGCCCCCGAGCTCATCTCCGCCATCCGCGAGGCCGACATGCGCGTGAAGCTCGACACGAACGGGTCGTTCCCCAGCATGCTCGAGAAGCTGATGCGCGACGGCCTGGTCGATTACGTCGCGATGGACGTCAAGGCGCCGCTCGACTTCGATTCCTACTCGAGGAGCGCCGGCATCACCGACCGGCGAACGTTCGAGCGCGTTCGGGAGAGCGTCGATCTTCTCATGGAGGGGGCCGTCGACTACGAGTTCCGCACGACGGTCGTGCCCGCTCTGCACCGGGCCAGCGACCTCGAGCGGATCGCCGAGCAGCTGCGCGGCGCGAGGCGATTCGTCATCCAGAACTACGTGCCGCGGGACACGATCGATCCGAAGTTCCTCGATGAGTCGCCGTACAACGCCGAGAGGCTCGACGAGTTCCGATCGATGGTGTCGTCGATGTTTGATGAGTGCGTCGTTCGGAACGAGTAGCCCGCGCCTTCTCCACCTTCCTACCTTCTCCGCCCACGGATGTTCAGCCTTCTCCGCCGCGGCTCCCGCGGACCGGGGAGCAGCGTCTTCCGCGAGTACATCCTGTCTCTGATCTCGCGCACACTCCGCTCGGCAGGGGCGTCCGCGGCCGTGACCGACCGGCGCACACTCCGCTCGGCAGGGGCGTCCGCGGCCGTGACCGACCGTCCCCTCCCGAGGAGAAGCACGATCGCGTGGATCGAGACGCCGAGGAGCGGCAGGTGGACGAGGTCCGCGCGGAGAAGGCCGGCGGCCGCGACGGTCGCCCCCGCCGCGGCCAACGCACAGTGGAGAGTGCGGTCGCTGGCAGGGGAGACGACGTTCGCGAAGGCCGTCGCGAGGATGAGCGTCGGGGCGAGGATGACACCGATGGGGGAGAAGATGAAGGAGGGGAGGCTGCCTGCGTAGCCGGGATAGAGGAAGGCGAAGAGGCAGGCCGCGCCCATGAGGATGAGCCGTACGCGCGGCGCGCTCTTCATGTCGAACGTGCGCGTCGGGAGAAGGCCGGCCCGCAGCCAGAGGGCACCGAGGACGAACGCGACTCCCGAAGCGAGGCGCGTGGGCTGCCGCGTCCAGAGCGCGAAGGCGGCGGTTCCGAAGGCGGCGGCGAAGTAGACCGTCACCACGCGCTCCATCGCCCGCCGACGCGTCCAGAGGATCGCGGCGATGACGCCGATGGTCAAGTGGTGGGCGGCCGCGAGCGGGAGGTGCGCCGCGGCGATCGCCGATTGCTTCCCGAGGTACTCCTCGAACCGCACCCAGAAGGGATCGATCTCGGGGTGCTCGAGCGGGCGCTCGCCCGACTCGTCGACGACCGAGACACCGGCGTCGGGCGGCCGGAGTTCTCCCACGACCGAGGCCGGGATCCCGGCCTCCGAGAGCGCGTCGAGAACGTCCCCGGTGCTCTCCGGGCGGACGGCCGCGATGAGCGTTCCCTCGCTGATCGACTTGTACGGATCCATGTCGAAGATCTCGCAGACTTCGAGGACGACGTCCTGCGTCACGATCGCGCCCTTCTCGACGATGAGCCCCAAGCCTGCCGCTCTCGCCACCTCGAAGAGCGCTCCCCATATCCCGCACTCGGTCGCGTCGTGCATCGCGGTGACGCCACCGGCGGCGGCGCAGATCGCGGCGTCCCGGACGACCGACATCTGGTAGAAGACCTCCTGCGCCTTCCGCGTGGTCGCCGGTCCCGCCGCCTCGTCGATGAACTCCGGGAACTGGACGGACATGAGCCCCGTCGTTTCCACGGCGGGGCCCTTCGTGATGATGATCCTGTCGCCGACGCTCGCCCGGCGTGGGTCGATCAGCTCCTCCCGTCCGCCGACGCCGATGACGACCGCGCCTCCGACCATCGGATAGCTGCACCCCGCGTACCGGGCGGTGTGGCCCGAGACGACGGCGACGCCGATCCTCTCGGCCTCCTCGTGGACGGTCTTCCAGATCGTGGTGAGCGTCTCCTCGTCCATCTCGGGCGGCAGGTTCAGATCGACGGCGAGGAACCTCGGGGGGATGCCGCTCACGGCGACGTCGCTGGCCAGGATGTGGAGCGCGAACCAGGCGGCGCGTTCCCAGCCCAAGGCCGGCGCGATGAAGAACGGGTCGGAGGAGATCACGACGATCCTGTCGCCGACGGCGATGGCGCCGAAGTCGACACCGTGGGTCGGCCCGATGACGATGTCGTCGTCCCGGGCGCCCAGATGCGGAAAGATCACCTCGTCGAAGAACTCGGGTGTCGCCTTCCCGAGCTCCGGGAGCTTCTTGGCCGTCATGACGAGTCCTTTCTCTTCGGTCGTTTGGGGTGTCTCAAGGATCTCTCGATCAGATCCTTGTGTGTCGAGAACGCGATCTCCTCCGGCAGCTCACCGGCCCCGAAGAAGACGGCCTCGTCGGCGTCGTCTCCCGGATCGAGCGTGCCGCCGACGACCTCGCCCTCGAACGCGATGCTCGCGACCGGGGTTCGATGGTCCTCGTCGGACGCCCAGCTGCCGAGGTACCGCGTGATCCGTACGTCGAGTCCCGTCTCCTCCTTCACCTCCCTGGCGGCGCTCTCCTCGGGGGATTCGCCCTGCTCGATGAACCCGGCGGGCAGGCACCACTTCCCGGCCTGAGGTGGGTACCTGCGTCTGACGAGCAGAACGGCGCCGTCGCGCTCGACGAGGACGCACGTCACGGGAGCGGGAGTCAGGTAGAAGACGTACCCGCAGGCAGAGCACGCGAGGCGCCCGTGTCCCCGCACGGTCCTCGAGCGAAGCTCCCCCGCGCACCGCGGGCAGTGCTTGAGTCCCTCGTAGTTCACCTGGCCGTCGATGTCGTCGATCGGAGGGGTCATCCTCTGGCTCCCGTTCCACGCGCCACGGCGATCGCGGCCAGGAGGTCGTCGAGCGCGGCGATCGGATCGTCGGCACGACAGACCGCCGAGACCACCGCGACGAACGCGGCGCCGGCCTCGATCGCGCCCGGCGCAGTCGTCCGGTCGAGGCCGCCGATCGCCACCACGGGGAGCGTGGGGCAGAGTGCCCCGAGCTCCCTGAGGCCCTCGAGCCCGATCGGCTCCCGCGCGTCCGGCTTCGTCGCGGTAGGGAAGACCGGGCCCACGCCGACGTAGTCGGCGCCCGCGCGGACGGCGGTCGCCAGCTCCTCCCGCGTGTTCGCGGAGAGGCCGACGATCCCCGCACCGACGATCCGCCTGGCGGCCGCGGGATCCGCATCGGTCCTGCCGACGTGCACGCCGTCGGCGCGTACGGCCGCCGCCACGTCGGGGCGGTCGTTGATGATGAGAAGCGTCGAAGTTCCCGCCGTGACGCGCCGGAGCGCGCGTGCGAGATCGAGAAGCTCGTCGTCGGGCAGGTCCTTCTCGCGAAGCTGCACGATCGGCACGCCCCTCGCGACGGCGGCCGCCACCAGCTCCTCGTGCGGGATCCGCGGCCGCGTCACGACGAGGTAGAGCCCACCCGCCCCGAGGATCCTCCTGCCGCGGTCGTCGGTCATCCCCGTCTCCGTTCGGAGGCCACGCTCTCGCCCGCCGGCGTTCCGTCGGGCGAGGCGTCGATCTCGGCGTCGAGATCCCGGGCGATCAGCTCGGCGACCTTCCGACCCGACAGGAGCATCCCGCCGAAGATGGGACCCATGCGGTAGCCGCCGTGAACTGCCGCGGCCGCCATCCCTGCGAGGTAGAGCCCGGGGTAGACCTCGCCGGTCTTGTCCATCACGGCGCGCTCGCCGCGCTCGGCCCACATGCACCGCTCGCCGAGCACGTCTCCGGTCTCCGTCGCGAGCCGGACGCCCATCTTGCGCACCGCGACGTGCGTGATCTCGGCGGCGTGTCCCGTCGCGTCGAGCACCGCCCGGGCGCTGATTGAGAGCGGGTCGACGTGGAGTCCGGCCGCCACGACGGGGCTCCAGAGAATCACGACGCCCGCGATCCTCCCGTCCCTGAAGAGCACGTCCTCGACGCGGCAGGCGTTCATCACGGTGGCCCCGGCCTCGGTCGCCCGGTAGGCGAGGGCCGAGGCGGTGTGCACGGCGTCGGCGGTGTAGTAGCCGTCCTCGAACTCGCGGTACGAGATGCCGAAGTCATCGAGCACATCGAGCGCGTCGGTCTGCACCACGATCTCGTTCATCAGCATCCCGCCGCCCCAGATCCCGCCTCCCGTCGAGAGCTTGCTCTCGAACACGGCGACCCGCTTCCCGGCGGTCGCGAGGTAGCGCGCGGCCACGAGGCCGGACGGCCCCGCTCCCACGATCGCGACGTCGAGCTCGAGCGCCGCGTCGAACTTCTCGAAGAACGTCCTTGAAATCGCCCTGGTCACGGTCACGTCGTCGATCATCGTTCCTCCCGCCCTCACAAAGAAGGGGCTCCAATCCCGACCGGGAGGAGCCCCTCACGCTGCTGCGCTCGTACGGGCCGTTTCCCTACGCTGGCATTGCCCAGGTCAGGTTCTTGGGGTGTGAACTCTCAGGCCGAACGCGGCCACCCCCAACGACTCCGGTGTCATGTCCGCTCGGGCGTCGGTCCGCGGACGCGGACGGGCGCTTGTGCGACCATGTGACTTCATATAAGCTACCAGACGGCCGACATCGAGTCAACCATCGGCGGTGTTCGCGAACGGGGGAGAGCATGAAATTCACGGCGCACCACGCCGCACGCGGTGTGACGGGCACGAAGCACGTCCTGACGGTCGGAAGCGCGAGGTTTCTTCTCGATTGCGGTCTCGTCCAGGGCCGCCGCTCCAAGAGTGACGCGCTGAACCGAGAGCTGCCCTTCAGCCCGGCCTCGATCCACAGCGTCCTTCTGTCGCACGCGCACATCGACCACTCCGGCAGCCTTCCGACGCTCGTCAAACACGGCTTCAACGGGAACATCTACGCGACACACGCGACGGTCGACCTGTGCTCGATCATGCTCAAGGACACGGCCTACATCCAGCGGCACGACCTCGAGTACCTCAACAAGAGACGGAGGAAGCGCGGCCAGCTGCCCCTCGAGCCGATCTACACCGAGGAGGACGTCGAGAGAACGCTCGAGCGATTCGTTCCGGTCGATTACGACACGCCGACGCGCGTCACCCGCGATCTCACCGTCACGCACCGCGAGGCCGGCCACATTCTCGGCTCGGCCGTTCTCGAGATCGACGCCGTGGAGCGCCGACGCAAGGTCCGGGTCGTCTTCACTGGGGATCTCGGTCGGACGGACATGCCGATTCTCCGCGATCCCCACCGCCCCAGGTCCGCCGACGTGCTCGTGACCGAGAGCACGTACGGCGCGCGGGCCCACGGCTCCGACAAGGACGTCGAGGAGAGGCTGGCAGCTTTCGTCTCCGACATCGCGAGGAAGAGAGGCAAGATCATCGTGCCGGCGTTCGCGATCGGGAGGACGCAGCGAATGGTCTACATGCTCCACGAGCTCATGCGCAGCGGCCGCGCTCCCGAGATGCCCATCTACGTCGACAGCCCGCTTGCCGTCAGCGCGACGGAGATCTTCCGGCGACATCCCGAGTGCTTCGACGAGGAGATGAACGCGCTCCTGCGGCGCGACGACGATCCGTTCGGATTCTCGCGCCTGACGTACGTGAAGGACGCCGCCGAGTCGAAGAAGCTCAATCGACGCCACGGGCCGATGATCATCATCTCGGCGTCGGGGATGGCCGAGGCCGGCCGGATCCTCCACCACCTCAAGAACAACGTGGCCGACCGCCGAAACGCCGTGATGATCGTGGGTTTCCAGGCGGAGCACACGCTCGGCCGGAGGATCGTCGAGGGGCAGAAGAGGGTCAAGATCTTCGGGAAGGAGTACCCAGTCAAGGCCCGCGTCGCGGTGTTCAACGAGTTCAGCGCCCACGCCGACCGGGACGGGCTCCTCGCGTTCGCGCGCGGCATTCGCCGGCCTCCGAGGAAGACGATTGTCGTCCACGGGAACGAGAAGGCGTCGCTCGCGTTCGGACGGCTTCTGACGTTGAACGGTTTTCCCAACGTCGCGGTCCCGTTCGATGGCGAGACACTGACGTTGTGACGCGAACACGATCGTCGTTTCCGATCGCGTCGTCACTCACGCGACGCGCGGCGAAACAGAATCCGACCTCGTCACTCGTTTCAACTCCGACGTCACCCCGCGAGCTGTCTTGCGCGCTCCGTCCGCGATCGACGTTCGTCGATCGCGCGTTCGTCCGTTCGACGACGTCATCGGTGTCGTCACGTCGAACGTGACGCGACGCACTTTTCGCTTGACACGATTCAGTTACCATTCTACATATGTGCACGACGAGTGTGTCGTGTTTGCCCAACGTCTCTTCCGCGGTTGACGCAAGCGCGAATCACCGTTACCGACATCGGAGACCGGCGTCGGTTGGTCGGACCGCGCTCGATCGAGTGGGAGGTCGAGAGCGTGTTCGGTGGAGGAAGCGAAGTCGGCCAACTTCCCCTCGCGAATGGGCGCGAGTGGGACAAAGGAGGGAGAGGCTGATGGCGGTCAAGAAGGCCAGGAAGCCTGCCAAGAAGAAGGCGGCCACGAAGAAGAAGACGACCAAGAGGAAGGTCGCCAAGAAGAAGACGACCAAGAGGAAGCCGGCGAAGAGGAAGGTCGCCAAGAAGAAGACGACCAAGAGGAAGCCGGCGAAGAGGAAGGTCGCCAAGAAGAAGACCACGAAGAGGAAGCCGGCCAAGAGGAAGGTCGCCAAGAAGAAGACGACCAAGAGGAAGCCGGCCAAGAGGAAGGTCGTCAAGAAGAAGACGACCAAGAGGAAGCCGGCCAAGAGAAAGACGACCAAGAGGAAGACCACGCGGAAGAAGAAGTAGCTGGTCTTCTGGAAACGAAGAAGCGGAGCCCGACTCGATCTTGGGCTCCGCTTCTCTTTATGGTAGCGCCAACGGGAATCGAACCCGTGTTACCGGCTTGAGAGGCCGGCGTCCTAACCGCTAGACGATGGCGCCATCCTTATGTGGTTGGGGAGGGAGGATTCGAACCTCCGCACCTCCGCCGGCGGATCCAGAGTCCGCTGTCCTGCCACTAGACGACTCCCCAGTCCGGGTCAGCTCGTGAGCCGGCGCGCCCGTTCGATGCGCGCCAACGTCTTCTCCCGACCGATGAGCGAGAGGGTCACGAAGATCCCCGGGCTGGCCGTGCCGCCCGTCAGTGCCACCCGCAACGGCTTCACGACCTTGCCGAGCGAGAGCCCTCTCTCCTCGGCGAATCCCCGCAGCTGCCTCTCGAGCGTGTCCGGCTCGAAATCGGGGGCCTCGGTGAGGATTTGGTGAAGCCCGGCGAGGGTCTCGTCCGCACCGGGCTTGGCCAGCACTTTGCTCACGGCAATATTATCATAGACGACCTCCGACGCAAGAAAAAACCCCGCCTGCGCGACGATGTCGTCCAGCGTCTTGAGCCTGTCGTCGACCACATCGACCACTCTCTCGAGCCTTCGCCTTTCCTCCGCGGTCTCGTCCTCGGGAGCGAGCCCCGCGCCCCGCAGGAACGGGAGCACGCGGTCGGTCCTCTCGGGAACGGGCAGCCTCTTGATCCACTGCGCGTTCATCCACGCGAGCTTGTTCGGATCGAACGCCGCCGGCTTGCCTGAGACGCGCGAGACGTCGAACTTCTCGACCAGCTCGTCGAGAGAGAAGAACTCCTGGACCCCGTCGTGCGCCCAGCCCAGGAGCGCCACGGAGTTCACGAGCGCCTCGGGGATGAAGCCGCGTCTCCGGTACTCCCCGATGGCGACGGCGCCGCGACGTTTGGAGAGGACCCGACCGTCCTGGTCGAGGACGAGCGGCAGGTGGCCGAACGTCGGCGGGGTCGCCCCGAGAGCCTCGGCGATGAGGATCTGCTTGGGTGTGTTCGAGAGGTGATCGCTCCCCCGCACGACGTGCGTGACGTCCATCTCCATGTCGTCGACGACGACGACGAAGTTGTAGGTGGGCGTCCCGTCCGACCGCGCCATCACGAGATCGTCGATCTCGGCGTTCTCGACGCTGACGCGACCCAGGATCATGTCCTCGAAGACGGTCGTTCCCTCGGGAACGCGGAAGCGGACGGCCGCCGGATCGCCCGCCGCCGCGCGGGCCGACCGCTCCTCGTCCGAGAGCCCGCGGCACCTTCCATCGTAGCGCCACTCGCGCCCGTCCTTCGGCGCGAGCCGGCGGCGCTCCTCGATCTCGTCCGGGGTGCAGAAGCAGTGGTACGCGGCGCCGGCGTCGAGCAGCCTCTGAATGAGCGGGCCGTAGCTCCCGGATCGCTCGGACTGGAAGTACGGGCCGGCCGGTCCGCCGACGTTCGGGCCCTCGTCCCACGTGAGCCCGAGCCAGGCGAGGTCCTCGAGGATGGCGTCGAGGTACTCCTTCGTGGAGCGGGTGCGGTCCGTGTCCTCGATGCGGAGGATGAAGCTGCCGCCCTCGTGCCGGGCGAGCAGCCAGTTGTAGAGCGCCGTCCGCGCTCCTCCTATATGAAGGAAGCCAGTCGGGCTCGGTGCGAAGCGTACCCTCATTCCGTTCACGTGTCGCTCCATGAAAAAGGCCCCATTCGGGCAGGGCCGGTTGGAAAGGAGCCGCAGTCTATCACCTCTGGCGGGCTCCTGTCAAGCGGGGCCGAAGGGCCCACGAGGTAGGCGCCATCGACATGATCGAGGGCCCTGGCATGGATCTGGCTTCCGATTCGGTCTGGGCCGAAGAATGGGAGTTCTTGAATGATCGATCTGATCCGGGCAGCGATGGCGCGGGACCCAGCCGCCAGGGGAGTCGTCGGCGCCTTCGAGATCCTCCTCACATACTCAGGGTTCCACGCGGTGCTCTCGCACCGCTGCACTCACTTCCTCTGGAAGCAGGGGGTCCCGTTCGTTCCGCGGGCGCTCTCCCAGATGACGAAGTTCCTCACGGGGATCGAGATCCACCCGGGGGCGGAGATCGGAAGCGGCTTCTTCATCGACCACGGCATGGGTGTCGTGATCGGCGAGACGACGATCGTCGGCGACGACGTCACGCTCTACCAGGGCGTGACGCTCGGAGGCACCGGCAAGGAGACGGGCAAGCGGCATCCAACGCTTGGCAACAACGTCGTGGTGGGGTGCGGAGCCCGCGTCCTGGGGAACATCCGGATCGGCAACGACGTCCGCGTCGGGGCCGGATCGGTCGTCGTCAAGGACGTTCCCGACCACTGCACCGTCATCGGGATTCCTGGTCGGATAGTCAGGGATCGGGGCAGGAGGGTCATCGACGCCCCGCTCGCCCACGGCGCGCTCTCGGATCCGGTCGCCCGGCAGATCGAGGCCCTGGAAGGGCGGATCGCCCGCCTCGAGAAGGAGCTCACCGAGACGACCCCTTGACAGCCCATGGCTCCAGGTCTACGCTGACGAACACGGTCCGATGGATCGGACCCGCGCGGACCGGGGTGATGGGAGGGCCACGCTGCGACCAGGGCTCGGCAGGGAGAAGTTCCGGAGGCTCGGATTCCTGGCCTCCTTCGCCGTCGGCATGGCGTACGTCGAGGCGGCCGTCGTCGTCTACCTTCGCCTCCTCTACTACCCGGACGGGTTCCACATCGAAGCCGCTCTCGCCCAGAGCGTGGCTCCCTCGAACGTTCTCTCGATCGAGATCGGGCGCGAGGCCGCCACGCTCGTCATGCTCGCCGCCGTCGCATGGCTCGCGGCGAAGCGGAGCTGGTGGGAGCGCCTTGCGTACTTCGTGTGGACCTTCGCCATCTGGGACATCCTCTACTACGTGTGGCTCTACGTGTTGCTCAGGTGGCCGCCCGACCTCATGACCCTCGACGTTCTGTTTCTCATCCCGCGCGTGTGGGTCGCTCCCGTGCTCTTGCCGGTCGCCGTTTCGGGGATACTGATGGTGCTCGCGGCCGTGATTCTGAAGAGGACCTGACGCAGCCGGATCTCGAGGCCCGAAGGGGTGCCTCCATGACGATCAGACGACTCACTGTTCTCCTGGCGCTCATCGCGGCTCTGTCCGCGTGCGCGCGCGACGAGTCGGTGGAGACGGCCGACGAGCGGCCGCCCGTCACCGAGGTGGCCGCGGAGTCCGTTCGGGAAGAGACCGACGAGACGCCGTACGGCGCCGTTCCCGGGGAGCGTACGGCCGCCGTCGCCGACGCGCCGGGCGAAACGACGGGGGTGGAGCCCCCGGCCACGGTCGCTCGGGCGGGTGAGATTGCCGACGCGGGAGCGGACGCCGCGGAGCGCCGTTCCACGAGCCCGAGCGAGGGCCGCACGGCCGATGGGCTGGAGCCGGCCGAGGGTGACCCGGAGCCGCCGCGGCCCGTCGTCGAGGAGTCCGGAATGCGGGACGCGTTCGGTATGCCCGTCACGCGCCGGGTGTCGCCGGCGGGGCTCTACGTGACGCGCGCCTACGTGTGCAAGGGAATCGATCAGAGGGAGCCGACGGAGGCTGGGAAGAGCTTCATCCCGGAGGACGACGGCCTCGTCAGGCTCTGCTGCTTCAGCGAGGTCAGTGGGGCCGCGCGGCCGGACACGGTTCTCCATCTGTGGTACTGGGGTGACCGAGAGATGGCGCGCGTTGCGCTCCCAGTCAAGAGCTTCCGGTGGCGCACCTGGAGCAAGAAGAAGATCCTCGACGAGTGGCGAGGGGAGTGGAGGATCGACATTGCCGACCGGGACGGGTTCGTGATGGCGAGCCTCGACTTCTCGGTCGAGTGACGGGCCTTGAGGCGGCGCGAACGTGAGGCGTCCGCGCCCCCCACGCACCCCCCCTTGCCCCCTGAGTCCCAGAGGCCGCGCGGGCCGCGACTCCTCGCCCGGACGCCACGGAGCCTGCAACCTCTCCACTCCCTGCCCAATCTGCACGGGCCGCTTGACTCGACCCTCCATTAGCACTATATAATATTCCGACCTTTGCATGTTTGGTGGAGACGCCGCCTCACGAAGGAGGAGAGCGTGGCGCATACGACGTTGCCGGAGCGCGGAGAGGATTCCAGGGAGCGCAGTCCTGCTCCCGCCGTGGATGCCCGGTTCGAGCGTGGAGCCGAGCTCCTTCGCGCGCTCTCCCATCCTGCGCGGCTCAAGATCATCGAGGTTCTGTCGGGCGGGGAGCTGTGCGTCAAGGGCCTCGAGGAGATCCTGGGGATCCCGCAGCCGTCGGTCTCGCAGCACCTCAGTCGACTGAGGTACGCGGGGCTCATCGAGTCGGAGCGGCGGGGACACCTCGTCTGCTACCGGCTCGCGCACGACCGCGGGACGAAGATCCTCGGAATCCTCCTCGATGGTGTCGATGGCAGGAAGAGGTAATGGAAACGACAGCTTAAGAGACGAGCACGCGAGGGAGCCGTTCAGCGGTCCGGCGTGCCTCTCCGCTCGAGAGGAGAGCTGAAAGGAGTCGAACGATGGAATCTGGGAAAGCGGTGGCGGTGACGGACACGACGTTCGAAGGCGAGGTCATCCAGTCGGAGACGCTCGTGCTTGTGGATTTCTGGGCGCCGTGGTGCGGGCCGTGTCGGCTGGTCGGACCGGTTCTCGAGGAACTGGCCGAGGAGAACGACGGCAAGATCAAGGTCGTGAAGGTCAACGTGGATGAGAATCCGGCGCTCTCGCAGCGCTTCGGGATCCGCAGCATCCCGACGATGATGTTCTTCAAGGGCGGCGACCAGGTCGACGTGATGATCGGCGCGGCGCAGAAGGGTCACATCCAGGACAAGATCGACGGGCTCCTCTAGGACGCCCGCGACTGCGAGGAGACCAATATGACGCGTATATCCAAGCTCGCTCTCGCCGTGGCGCTGATGGCGGCGCTCGCGATCGTCGCGGTCGGGTGCGGGGGCCAGCGTGAGGAGTCGACGTCCGAGGCGCAGCAGGATCGTCAGGACACGGGCGGCACGAGCGAGTCGACGGCGGCCGGGGGCGACACCGACGTCGGAGTCGGCGACGGCCAGATTCCGCCGCACTTCGAGCTGCCGGATCTCGACGGGAACACCGTCACGCTTTCCGACTACGAGGGCAAGGTCGTTGTGCTCGACCTCTGGGCGACCTGGTGCGGGCCGTGCCGGGTGGAGGTGCCCTTTCTCGTGTCCCTCTATGAGGAATTCAAGGACGAGGGGCTCGTCGTGGTCGGCGTCGGCCTCGATCCCGGTGGCGCCGAGGTCCTCCGTCCGTTCGTCGAATCGAACGGCGTCACGTATCCCATCCTCGTCGGGAACCGAGCCGTCCAGACCCGCTTCGGCGTGTCGGGGATCCCGACGACGTTCATGATCGGCAGGGACGGTCGGATCGCATCGAAGCACGTCGGTTTCCACCCATCGATGTCGGACGGCATGAAGAGCGAGGTCGTGGAGCTTCTCGCGGCGGCCGCGCCTGAAGCCTAGCGTTGGGCACCGTGAATCAGAGTCCGGGAGACGAGCGATGGTGTTGAAAGACCTCGTGTTTCCTCTGGCAGTGCTGGGGATCTGGCTCGTCCTCCAGCTGGTCGTCCTCCCCAGAATGGGTGTGTCGACGTGACTCCGCTCAGGCTGCGGACCCGCGGTGCGGGTCGAGGACGCCAGGAGCGCGGACGAGGATGACGAGTGATGACGCTGCCGCGTGTCACCGTGCGGAAGTCGGACTACGAGCTCGTTCTCGAGACGCCCGGTGGCGAGGAGCGGTTCCGAGTCGCCATCGGCGCGAACCCCGACATGAGGGACAAGCGCGCCGAGGGCGACTGCCGAACGCCGGAGGGTGAGTTCGAGATCGTGTCGATCGAGGACTCGAGCGACTGGGAGCATGAAGGAGAGCGGGTCTACGGCCCGCTCTTTCTTCGTCTGAGCTGTCCACCGTGGGAGGGGATCGGGATCCACGGGACCGACCGACCGGACCTCGTCGGCACGGCATCGACTCGGGGCTGCATCAGGATGAGGAACGACGACCTTCGTCGCGTGGCGGGCCGCGTGTCGATCGGCACGCGCGTGAGGATCCTGCCGTAGACGACGGGCGCGGCGCGAGCCGCCCGGATCTCGGGCGGCGCACCGACGTCGCTCGCGGGGAGAAGGGTCGGACCGGAGAAACCGTGACGTTCACCTGGAATTCGATTGACAGCGCGACAGCGTCGAAGTACAGTCGGCCCGCCTCAAGCTGGCGGGTCTCCGCTGGCGATCTCTTCTTCAGGAATGCGGAGTGCTTCGATGCAAGCCAGGCAATTCGTTGCGGTGGCGGGGAACATCGGCGTGGGCAAGACGAACCTCACGACGCTTCTCGCGAATCGCTTGGGTTGGCGCGCGTACTACGAGCCCGTGATCAACAACCCGTACCTCGACGACTTCTACGAGGACATGGAGCGGTGGGCGTTTCACCTCCAGGTGTTCTTTCTCTCCAAACGGTTCGAGATCCATCGCGAGATGGTGAGCTCGGACGATCCGTGCATCCAGGACAGAACGATCTACGAGGACAAGGAGATCTTCGCGGCCACCCTGCACCGCCAGGGGTTCATGTCGGATCGCGACTACGACAACTACACGGCGCTCTTCGACACGATGACGAGCTTCCTCCGCACGCCCGACCTCGTCGTCTACCTGAGGGCCTCGGTCGACACACTGATGGACCGGATCCGATGTCGGGGGAGGGACTGCGAGCGAGAGATCTCGGGGGACTACCTCCACGCTCTGAACCGCGAGTACGAGAGCTGGTGCGAGCGCGCCTCCGTGGCGACGCGAGTGCTGACGATCGACACCGAGGACGTAGATCTTGTGACCGACGAGTGCGCGATCGACGGGGTCCTCGGACGGATCATCGGTCTCATCGGAGGGGAGACAGTGCCCGGGCCGGACGTCGGGCTCGCCGTGGAGCTCGCCGGCGTGTCGACGGGCTAGGGCTAGGCAGGCGGTGCGACGACACGCGTGGCGCGCGTGGGGCGGCTCCCCAGGACCTGAATCCTGGAACCGGGGGCCGCGTCTGTCTATATTGGAGGGTCCCCGGGGCGGGGGCCGAGTGAGGAGGCTCACGTGAGCGAAGTCCCGCCGGGTCACGGCGGGCTTCTTGACCTTTGACGGAAATGATGGTATAATGACAATGATAAACGATGGGGGGGTCATGAGAAACGGGAGATCCGCGTGGCTCGCGGCAGTCGTGGCTGCGGCTCTTGTGTTGACGGGCGCGAACGCCGTCCTCGCGGCCAAGACCGATGAGGCGCCCGATTTCACGCTGCCCAATCTGGTGGGCGAGGACGTAACGCTCACGGAACTCCTGACGGACGGCCCGGTCGTTCTCGACTTCTGGGCGACGTGGTGCAAGCCGTGCATCAAGGGGTTCCCGCAGCTTCAGGAGATCTTTGACAGCTACAGAAACTGCGGCCTGAATGTTCTGGCGGTCTCGATCGACGGCCCACGTTCCATGTCGAGGGTGGGCGCGTTCATCAAGTCCAAGGGGCACACCTTCGAGGTCGTCCTCGATCCATCGCAGAAGGTGGCGAGGAAGTACCACGTGTCGGCCGTCCCGCGCACCGTGCTGATCGACACCGACGGGAGCGTTCTCTTCACCGTCACGGGCAATCGGCCGGGCCACCACGACAAGCTGGCCGAGATCCTGGACGGCATGTTCCCGGAGGCGTGTCCCGAGGAGTCCGACGAGGGCACACCGACCGAGGGGACGCCGGAACAGGAAGCGCCGATCCAGGAGACCGTGCCTGCGACGGACGCGACCTCGGAGGAAGCCGGTGAGTAGCCGACGGCGTGCGCGTGCCGTTCTTGCGCTCGCCGGACTGACGGTCTGTCTGTCTGTCTCGGCGCGCGCCGACGTGAGCACGTCCGGTCTTCTGACCGCCGAGTACCTCTACAACACGGACGAGGAAGCCTCGGTCTCAGAGGCCCGGCTCGAGCTGGACCTCTGGGTCGGTGACTTCACGATCGGCGCCGTCTACCGGGCCTACCAGCTCTCGGACCCCGGCTACAATCCGGCCGGCGTCGAGATTCCGCTCGCCGAGATCAAGCATCGGTACGCCGAGTACGACTCGGGCGACCTGCTTCTGCGTGGCGGGAACTTCTTTGTCACGTTCGGCAGGGGGCTGACGCTCCGGAGCTACGAGGAGGTCGAGCTCGAGTACGACACCGTGCTCGACGGATTGCTCGGCGAGTATCGGGCGGGCCCCGTCACGGTGACGGCGCTCGCCGGAACGGCGACCGACGACGAGGCCGGCACGGGGTACGTCGAGCACGCGATACGCGGGGGACGGGCGAGCGCCCGCCCCCTCGATTGGCTCGGGGTGGCGGCAAGCGCGGTCGAGCGGATCACGACCCAGAAGGACGAGGATGTTGACATCCCCGACGAACTCGCCCGGGACGAGGACGTCGTCCTCGGAGGGGAGTTGGATCTCTGGCTCGGGCGCGTGACGTTCGGTGGCGAGTACGCCGGCCGGAACGGGGAGAACCCGGTGACGGGCGGCGACGAGGTCCAGGGACACGCGACCTACGCCTCCGCCACCCTCGACCTCGACTGGGTCACGCTCTTCGGCGAGGTCAAGGATTACGACGACTTCGACCACTATGTCGTGAATCCGCCGACCTGCGTGAGGGACCATCTCTGGACCCTCATGAATCGCGCGACCTACGTCGTGAATCTAAACGACGAGAGGGGATTCCTCGTCGAGGGGACGGCTCCCGTGGCCGGTGCCTACGTCACCGGCGGAGCGTCCGAGGCTCGGAGACACAGCGGCGATCTCGCGCACTGGGAGATCTTCGGCCAGTACGAGCAGACGTTCGGTGAGGGTATCATGGTCTCGGCGGCGGGTTCCTGGTCGAGGGAGTACCTCTTCTCCGGGGCCACGTCGTCGGGCAAGTTCACCGAGCACACGATCGCCGCCGGCGACGTCGAGTTTCCCGTCGGCGACAGCCAGCTCGTCGAGCTGTCCCTCGAGGGACAGCGCATCGAGGACACGACCGGCGACGTCTACGACGAGTATCTGGGCGCGGCGGCGTGGTATCCGAGCCACCGGACGACGATCACCGCCGTCGTCGAGAAGACGACGCACGACGTCGGACCCGACGAGCCGGACGTGTGGCTCATGGTCGACTGGAAGCAGCTCCTCGCCGACGATCTCGAGGTGACGCTCTCGGTCGGCACCCAGCGAGGCGGGAAGAAATGCACGGGCGGCGTCTGCTACATCGAACCCGAGTTCGAGGGCGCTCGCATGCGCCTGACGAAGTACTTCTAGGGAGGAAGGCTTGACGGATTCCCGAGGCGCGCGAACGGCGCGCGTTCGATGGTTCGCGGTCGCCGCGATTGGTTCGCGGTCGCCGCGATCATGGCGGCCTTGGGTTCGTACGGCGGTTGCGACTGGTTCGACGGTCCCGTGGAGGCGAACCTCCCACCCGAGACGTCGATAGCGCCCGAGACCAGGCTCGAGGTCTGTCCTGAGCTCCGCACCGACATCGTGGCCGGAGGCGACGTCACGATCGCGTGGAGCGGGAGCGACGGCGACGGCGACGTCGCCCGATTCGAGTGGACCTACGACGACACCGTCCACGGGGAGACGACCGATCTCTTCTACCTGATCGAGGACGTCGCCGAGGGCGACCACAGCTTCAGGGTGGCCGCCGTCGACGACGACGGCGATCGGGACGCGAGCCCGGCGATCTGCAGCTTCACGGCCGGGAGCGCCGGGAACCTGATCGATCGCGTGGTGCTGGTGGAGTTCCTGACGTCCTGGTTCTGCACGAACTGCTGGAAGGGGGAGCTGGCGCTCGAGAGGATCATCGAGGACTACGGGGAGGAGAACATCTCGGTCATCGCTTGGCACTTCGACGATGACCCGCTCGTGCCGGCGGATCCGGTCGCGAACGGCGCGTCGAACGACCGCTGCCGGTACTACTACGAGGTGCAGGGCTTCCCGTACGCCGTCTTCCCGACGGCCGTCTTCGACGGCGACCGCTTCGTACTCGGCGCCGAGGACACGACCGTCGTGAAGGGGATCTACGAGTTCGAGATCGAGCTCCGGGAGGAGCTCGGATCTCCGGTCTCGGTCGACGTGACCGGCTCGGTCGACGACGTGAGCGTGAAGGTGAAGGTGATGGACGCGCTCGGCGGCAGTAACAACGTCGCCCGGATCGTGCTCATCGAGGACCACATCCCGGTCGTCAGTCCGCCGTACATGTTCGTGGCGCGGGACGTGTTCGAGCAGGCGCTCAGTGTGGCCGCAGTTGGAGACTCGGTCGTGATCGAGCACGACTTCGACCTCGATCCGGCCTGGAACGTAGACAACCTGGGCGTCATCGCGTTCGTCCAGAACGACTCGACGAAGGACGTCCTTCAGTCGGGCAGGTTGATGCACGAGTAGAGGCAGAGCTACGAGTAGGAGCAGAGTGACAAGCAACAAGAGGGCGGGAACACTGCTTCCACAGAGAGCAGGCGGCAGGATCCTGACGAACCAGCGCGGTTCGCCGCGAAAGGAGCGAGCGATGTTGAAGCGATCGGCGATCCTCGGGATTGCTGCCGCGATCCTGCTGTCGGCTGCGGGTCCCGCCGTATCGGTGGAGAGGGCCGTTCTTGCCGAGCTGTTCGGAGCGACGTGGTGAGGCTACTGCCCCAACGCCCGTGCGGCGCTGGATGACATCCAGGAGGACTACGGCACCAACAGCCTAGTGAACATCTACTGGCACGTGTCCGATTCGTATCAGATATCGGCCGGGGCGCAGCGCGCGACCATGTACGGCGTGGGCGGCATTCCCCACGTCGAGTTCGACGGCGTCCAGACCGTGATCGGCGCGGGGTCGGGCGCCCGCGACGTCTACGAGCCGATCATCGGCCAGAGGCTTCACGACACGACGCCCGTGATCATCGAGGCGCAGGGCTTCATCGACGAGAACGGCGGCTGGGTCACGGCCACGTTCCGGGCCGAGGGCCTCGTGGACCTCGGCAACCTGACGGCACAATTCGTTGTGGTCGAGGAGATCCACGTTGACGACTATCCGTGGTCGGCGCGCGAGGTGGCGCCCTCGGCGACCGTGACGCTTTCGGCACCGGGCGACACCTTCGAGGTCACGAGGAACTTCAACGTGACCTGGGGCCCGATCGGCGAGCTCAAGGTCGTGGTCTTCCTCGAGGGGTCGAGCCCGTTCTACCAGATCGTGAACGCGGCGCTCATGCCTGATCCGTTCGTGCTCGAGCTTGCGACGTCCGTCTACGCGAGTGAGATCGGCTTCGGCGAGACGGCGCTCTACAGCACGACGATCACGAACGCGGGGACCGTCGAGGACGTCGTGACCGTCGAACTCAGCCAGACGCTGCCCCCGGGCGTGAACCCGGGCGATTGGGAGTCGAGCCTCCGCGAGGTCGGCGGAGATTGGGGGGCAGGTCCCCTCGAGCTCACCATGGCGGTCGGCGCCGAGGTCGACGTCGAGGTTCGGCTGGTCGACAACGTCGGCAGCGCGAGCGGCATGGCAACCACGACGGTCGCCGCCTCGAGCACGGGCGACGCCGACGTGGAAGCGGAGATCTCCTTCTCGACGTTCGTCGAGCTGCCGTCGATCCTGATCGTCGACGACGACAACGGCGAGACCTTCGAGACGCATCTCGCGACAGCCGTCGAGGCGAACGGTTACGCCGCGGCCGTGTGGGACAAGGACGCCTTCGGTCGGCCGAGTCTCGCGCAGCTCTCGTCCTTCTGGGCCGTCCTCTGGACGACCGCGAACGGCAACGCGATCTACGTGACCGGCGAGGACGAGTCGGAAATGATGGGCTACCTCGACGGTGGTGGGAACCTCTTCTTCGCGAGCCAGGACTACCTGTCGACGCGGGGCGTGGCGAACACGTTCACGACGGACTACCTGCACGTCGATTCGTGGGTGAATGACACCGGCGGGTTCTTCATGACCGGTGTTCCCGGCGACGAGATCAGCGACGGCATGGCCCTGGCGCTCCTCGGCGGGCTGTTCCCGACCGGCGACATCGACGGGGTGACGCCTGCGGCTCCGGCCGAGGCGATCTTCACCGCGGCCGACGGTCCTCGCGCGCTCAAGGTTGAGGAGAACGGCCACAAGATCGTCTTCACGGCCTTCCCGTTCGAGCTCGTGAAGATCGCGACGGCCGATCCGAGCAACCAGAAGACGCTCATCGGCCGCGTGCTCACGTGGTTCGGTGCGTCGACCGGGATCGACCACGGGAGCGACGGCGAGTTCCGGCGCCTCGCGCTCAAGCAGAACGCGCCGAATCCGTTCAACCCGAAGACGACCATCGAGTTCTCCGTGCCGGCAGGAGCCGAGCGCGTGAGCCTCGAGGTCTACAACGTGAACGGGCAGCTCGTGAGAACGCTCGTCGACGGCCCGCTCGAGGCGGGCCCGCACTCAGCGGTCTGGGACGGGCGGGACGAGGCGGGCACGAGCCTCGGCTCCGGCATCTACTTCGCCCGCCTCTCGGCCGACGAGGAGACGGCGTTCAGGAAGATGACGCTTCTGAAGTAGTTGGTTGCACACCGAGGCGCCCGGCGGCGGGGGGTCGCCGGGCGTCGCGGGATCACGACCAGAACCTAGGAAGGAGTTGGGGATGAGGAGGTTTCTTCCGGCCGTGACTGCCGCGCTCTTGGGGATTCTCGTGTGCGCCGCGCTGGCACCGGCGAGCACGGGAAACGAGACGGCCGCGGTCGAGGGGGGTGCGCTCCCGCAGACGGAGGGGAGCGGAGGAGGCTCTCGCGCGTACGGCGTCGCGTTCGAGTACGACCTGCACCCGTACGAGATGAGCTACGGAGACACGTCGACGCACTACGTGACGCTCAGGAACACAGGGACCGAGACGGACGTCATCACCGTCAACATCGCGAGCGACAGACGGCCGTCCTCGGTGCAGTCCTTCGAGTGGTTCGCGAACTACTGCGACGAGTCAGGGCTCTGTCACTTCGGGCCGTGGCCCTACACCTTGGCGCCTGACGAGACCGAGCTCATCGACGTCCACGTGCTCGACCAGATCGGGACCGAGGAGGGACGCATCGTCGTGACGCTCACCGCAACGAGCGGCGGCGACCCGGGTCAGGTGGCGACGTCGCACTCCGGGGTCTTCATCGAGACGCCTTCGATCCTGCTCGTCGATGACGACGGTGGCGCGAACGATCAGACCTACATGGAGACAGCGGTCGAGGACGCGGGCTACTTCTCACAGGTCTGGGACAACGACGGCGACGGCATTGGTGACCCGTGCGACTCGTGCCCGTTCCGCTACCGCGCTCTTCTCTGGACGACTGGGAGCGGCGACGCGACCACGATCACGGGCGCCGTCGAGACGATCTGGATGGACTACCTCGACGCCGGCGGAGCGATGTTCCTCACGAGCAGCGACTACCTGTCGAGCCGCGGGGCCAGGTCGACCTTCACCGACGACTACCTCCACCTCGACTCGTGGGACGACGACGTCGGTGGGACGGTCGTGACGGGCGTGCCCGGGAACGCGATCAGCGACGGCATGGCGCTCACTCTTCTGAGCACGATCCCGAGCTCGGACGACGGGATCGGGAATCCGAGTTACCCCGATGACTCGTTCTTCGACATCTTCGAGTCGCCCG
>JALGVU010000307.1 GCA_025774545.1 bacterium
GTAGCGACTCACACCACCGTCATAGGTCCCAAACCACAGATGCGCAGAGCTGTCCTCGACGGCGGCCAGTACGTCGTCGACGGCCAGCCCATCGGCTGTCGTGTACGTCGCCCAACTCACGCCGTCGTAGCGACTCACGCCACCGCCGTAGGTCCCAAACCACATATTCCCGGAGGCATCCTCCGCGATCGCATGTGCACTGTTGTGCGCAAGGCCGTCGGCAATGGTGTACGTCGTCCAGCTCATGCTGTCGAAGCGACTCACACCATCATTGGTCCCAAACCACAGATCCCCCGAGCTGTCCTCGAGAATCGCTTGCACATGCTCCTCCGCCAGCCCATCTGCTGACGTGTACGTCGTCCAGCTCATGCCGTCGAAGCGACTGACTCCACCACCGGAGGTCCCGAACCAAAGGTCGCCCGAGCTGTCCTCGATGACGGCCACTACATCGTCGTCCGCCAGCCCATCGGCTGTCGTGTAGGTCGCCCAGCCCACGCCATCGTAGCGACTCACGCCACCGCCGTAGGTTCCAAACCAGAGATTCCCTGAGACATCCTCCACAATCGCGCGTACAACGTCATGCGCAAGGCCGTCGGCAGTCGTGTACGTCGTCCAGCCCACACCGTCGTAGAGACTCACGCCGTCCCTGGTCCCGAACCATAAATGCCCCGAGCTGTCCTCGAGGATCGCCAGCACGTCGTTGCCCGCCAGCCCGTCCGTAGTCGTGTACCAAGTCCAACTCACGCCGTCGAAGCGACCAACGCCGCTGCCCCCACCTGCTACAACGAAGCTGGTACCAAACCACATGTCTCCTGAGCTGTCCTCAATGATCGCGCGCACATCAGCGTCGCAGCAGGTAGTCCAGACCACCCCGTCGTAGCGGCTCACGCCAAACCATGTCCCGAACCACAGATTCTCCGAGCTATCCTCGAGGATCGCCTGTACCCGAGTGTCCGCCAGCCCGTCGCCAGGACCGAAGGTCTGCCACTCCGCCCGGACCGACCCCGCGCAGGTACAGAGAACCAACACGGCCAACACGAAAACGGCCACATACCGCGCGAACCGGATCCCGACCGTGCTCTCGACCGAGCTTCGCGTCTCTCTCACGATGACGGACCTCCCGCGCGTACGGAAGATCATCGGAACATGCTCTCGGCGGGCCTCACCCAGCGCTGCGCCCCCCCAACAACGAAAAAGCTGCGACGACGGCGCCTGAGTCTGGCAGCTGTCTCCCGCAGCGTTCGTCATGTTCGGGTTCTCCGCGTTCGGTCCCTGCTCCCGAAGCGTCGTCCAAGAAATATGATACCATCACAAGAATGGCGTAGTCAAGCTGGATAGTGGTTGGTGGATTCGCTGCGAGTCACAGAGGGGTACCGTCCGCTACCACCCGTTCACACGCTGCCACACCTCGACCACCTCGGTCGAACCGTCGACGACGTGGTACCGGTCGAACATGGCCGCCGTGGCGCACGCGTGGCTCGGGAGGATCCGTACGAGATCGCCGATCCGGGCCTTCGCGGGGGCCGCGTGGCCGCCGCCCCGGTGCGCGACGATCCCGTGCTCCTGGCTCGTCGAGGTCACGACGATGTCGCCCAGGGGAGCGCCGTCGATCCCGCAGACGAGGCCGAAGCCCTGATCCACCTCGTGCCCGGCGGTCCCTCGATCGCGTGAGAGCGCCATCCACCCGGCGTCGGTGATTACCCAGCCCCGGTCCTCCTGCCGGCCGATCACGGACGCGAGCACCGAGATAGCGATGTCGTCGACCTCGCACACACCGAGGCCGGCCATCACGAGATCGTTGAACATGTAGACGCCGGCGCGGACCTCGGTCACGCCCGAAAGATCTTCCGCAAACCATGCCGTCGGCGTCGACCCGACGCTGACGACGGGACACGGCAGTCCCGCTCGCCTCAAAGCTCCCGCACTCTCGACGGCGACGTCGCGCTCCCGCGCTGCGACTGCCTGGATCGCTTCGGGCGTGCGCGCCTGGTACGACACGCCGGCGTGCGTCATCACGCCCCGGAGTTCCGTCCCCGGCTCCCCGTCGAGCACGCGCCCGATCTCGACGAGCACGGGATCGCCCGGGGCGACACCGGCGCGCTGGCCGTCGCAGTCGAGCTCGATCAGCACCGGGAAGTTCGCACCGAGCGCTCCCCCGCGCTTGCCGACGATCCCTGCCATCTCCACGCTGTCGAGCACGATCGTGACGTCGGCGCCGACCTCGCGGAGTCGAGCGACGCGCTCGAGCTTGACCGGTGCGATGCCGACGGCGTAGAGGATATCCTTGATGCCGTGTTCGAAGAGGTACTCGGCTTCCTTGAGGGTCGAGACGGCTACGGGGCTCGACGGATCGTCGAGCGCGCGACCGACGACCTCGATGCACTTGGCCGTCTTCGCGTGCGGCCGCAGCACGGGGCCGCGGCCGGAGAGATGCTCTCGCATGCGCCGGATGTTCTCGTCGATCTTCCCCCGGTCGAGGACCAGGCAGGGAGTTCCGAGCTCGGACAGATCCATCGTTCCGCCTCCCCGGGGACGTTGGGCGGCGTCCCCATGAAGAGCGGCCGGCGCCACCGGCACCGGCTCAGTGAACCAGCGGCTTCTCCGCCTCTGCCTTGAGCGCCCGGTTCATCGCCTCGAAGCCCTGCCGCGTGGCCGCTCCGATCGACTTCAAGAGAGGCGCCGTGAAGAGCCCCCGGAACCGCTCCCGCTGCACGAACCGCACGCGTCGCTCCCCGATCGGCTCGATCTCGAAGATGTGTTCGCCGTCGAAGACGCCGGCCACGAGGAGGTGCCCGATCCACCGGAGCTCCCTCTTGGGCTCGAGCCTGAGGAGCGTCGGCGAGAATGACATGCCGCGCGACCCGGGCGGTACGATGGTGGCCCTGAACCTCTTCCCCACCTCACCCACACCCTCGATCCGCCGGACGAACGGGTTCCATTCCGGATAGCGATCGAAGTCGGTCAGGATCGCCCACACGCGGCTCGCGGACGCGTCGATCTCGATCTCCGTCCGGATCTCCCGATGAAACAACGATGCTCCGCCTGCCATCTCATTCCTCCGTCGGTCGCACGGGGCTACCCCACGCTGGCCCGCCGGGCGGCCCTACTGCCCCGGCCCCGACTCGAACACGAGCGCCACCGTCCACTCCTGCCCCGGCAGCGGATACCCCTTCCGCGTCTCGTAGGCCTGGTCGAGGAGGTTCCTGGCCTCCACGTTCAGGGCCACGCCCTTCCACGGCAGATCGAGCGACGCCCAGACGTCGGCGACCGTGTACGCCCCGATCGTCTCGGTGTTCGCGGCATCGACCCACGCCGACCCGACGTTCCGGAGCCGGAGCTCGGCCCGGAAGTGATCCCACCGCGTGCGCCACCAGAGGTAGCTCTGCGTGTCGGGTCGGTAGGGCGGAACCTTCCCG
>JALGVU010000308.1 GCA_025774545.1 bacterium
CCGTCGCCCTACATGGCCGCCGACGGCCTGCTCCCGAGCGGAGGCGCCGAGGTCGGCGGCCCGCCCGAGTCGGCGGACGGACGCGCCGGCGTGAACGTGTCGACGGGCGTCGACTACGACCCGTGGCTCCTCGGCAACATCGTCTGTGTCCCCGATCCCGAGTACCTCACGGTGGACTATCCCACGAGGAGGATCGAGGTCCAGTACTTGGGCGGCGGAGGCGGTCTCCTCTACGGTTACTCGCTCAGGTTCACGTGGGACGCGGGCGTTGCGAGCACGTCCGACGGTCTGGTGGACGAGGGGCCGCTTCTCCAGGCCTTAGGCAACACGTTCTTCTTCCCGATCGACATCAGCGGGAACGAGATCCAGGTCGATGGAGCGCTCCTGGGCGACATCAACGGCACGCCGGGCCCGGGCACGCTCTTCACGATCGACTTCACAGGTGTCGCCGTCGGGACGAGCGACATCGACATCACGCTCCTGGAGGTACGCGACAGGAATAACCAGGCGCTCAGCGGGTTCACAGCGGACGACGGTCTTCTGATCGTCGACGTGAGCGCTCCTCTCGTGGTCGACGTCGAGATTGAGAACCTGACGCTCCTACACACCAACGAGTACATCAAGAACTTCGACGCGGCGAGGGTGACGGCGACGGTGACGGACGACGATCCCGCGTTTGGGATCGGAAACATCAGCGCCAACCTAGAGGCGCTCGGAGGCGGGGCCACCGACGCGCCTGACTCGTGGAACGTCATGACGGGCGAGGCGGTCTGGACGCTGACGATCACGAGTGTGACGACGACTCCTTTGAACGGTGTCGTGACGGTGACGGTGAACGCGAGCGACGCCAACGGGAACGCGACGAGCGGGTTCGACACGATCATCGCGGACAACGAGCCCCCGTCGGCGGTCCTCGACTTCGACGCGGCGCCGGGGCACAAGAAGTGTGACCTGAGCTGGACGGTCGGCACCGACAACTACGTGCTTGCGGGCACCGTGGTCCAGCGGAACGACAACCTTGGCGAGTACCCGGTGTACCCGCTCTTCGTTGGCGCGTGGCCGGTGGTGGATGCGTTCTACCCCGGCGATCACCTGTCCGGCGCGAACGCGTACACGGGCGGCTTGGCCTCGGCGACCGACAACGTGATCCCGAGGAACATCTATTACTACCAGGCGTTCTGCTACGACGAGGCCCGGAACTACGGGGCGGCTGCTGTGACCGCGCGCGACCTGGCCACGAACTACTGGCTGGGTGACGTGGCTCAGCAGCTGGGGTTCTGGGGGTCCGATCCCGGCCACGACTACAACGGCCTCGTGAACGACGCCGACATCGGCAAGCTCGGCGGCACGTACTACGTGGTCTCCCCGGTGTGGCCGGACAACCAGTGCGATGTCGGTCCGACCGTCTACCCGGACGACCACAGACTTGGTCTGCCATACCCCGACGACGAGGTCGAGTTCGAGGACCTCATGATCTTCGCGATGAACCACGGGGTGGTGGGGCCGCGTGTGGTTCCGTATCTGCCGGGTCTTGCCGCTTCGAACGCGCTCGGTCTGGAGCTTGCTGAGCTCGGGCGCAACGAGACGGGCGGGTTCGAGGTGGCCTTGAGGCTCACCGGCAACGCGGATGAGGTGAAGGGCTTGTCGGCCGCGATCGCGTACGACGGGGCCGAGCTCGAATACGTCCGCGCCCGTCTCTCGGAGCACATGTCGATGCCCGTCGGCAACATGTTCTTCTGGGCCGACGGGGCGGACGGCAGCGTTCAGGTCGACCTTGCGGTCCTCGGCACGGGCGTGACGATGGGTGGTTCCGGCGACGTGGCGGTGCTGACGTTCCGCGCGCTCAGGGACGAGTACGCTCTCGATCTCGAGAGCGCGAGGCTCCGGGGAGCGGCGAACGAAGAGCTCGCGGTCGAGCTCTCGGGGCTTGAGTCGCGTCCCGAAATGCCGGCTGCGTTCCGGTTGGTTCAGAACGCGCCGAACCCGTTCAACCCGAAGACCTCGATCGCCTACGACGTGCCGCGCGAGGCCGAGGTCAGAATCCGGGTGTACGACGTGACCGGGCGCCTGGTGCGGACGCTCGTCGATGGCGTGGTCGAACCCGGCCGCCACCGCATCGCGTGGGAGGGACTGAGCGACGACGGTGCGCCCGTCGGCAGCGGTGTCTACTTCTGCACGATGGAGACGGCCGAGTACCAGCAGAGCCACAAGATGCTGCTTCTGAAGTAGTGGAGATCGGGCTCGGGGCGGGCGGATCGTCCGTTCCCGCCCCGAGACCCGGCAACTGCCGTGCTGTGAGGAGGAACACGTGAGACGACGACCACGCAGAGCCATGCGCGCCGGGGGATCCCTGGCGCGAGAGCGGGTGTCTCTGGCGATGGTGTCAATCGGGATCCTCGCGCTCGCACTGTGTGCGCGGGCGCAACCACACGTCTTCTTCGAGCCCGGACAGATCACGGTGCTGCCCGACGAGGTGTTCGAGATGAGCTTCCAGGTCGGGGCGTGTGAGGATTCGATCGCCAGCTTTCAGCTCTACATGTCGTTCGACCCCGAGATCGTCGAGCTGGTCGAGGCGACGGAGGGAGAGTTGTACGAGGAGTGCGGCACGATGACGTACTTCATCGACGACGAGGTCGAACCGGGTTTCTGGCACTTCTTCAATACTCCGTTCGGGCACGGCACGTACATCTTGCCGCCCGGGGAGCTCCTGCACCTCGAGTTTCGAGCGCTCGCCGGCGGATACACCCAGGCGCACGTCGACACGATCCGGATGACCGACATCAGACGGAACGCGCTCGAGGTTGAGGGCTTCGAGCACGGCGACATCTTCGTGGCCGGGACGGGAGTGCCGGAAGCCGAGGCGGGCGCCGACGCGCTCGCGCTGGAGCGGCCCCGACCGAATCCGTTCGTCACGGAGACCGTGATCGGGATGAACCTCGCGGCCGAGCCGGGACACGTTCAAGCCGAGATCTATGATCTCGCGGGCCGGCTCGTGCGATCGATCGACGTGCCGCGCGGCGAGGGGTTCCGGGAGCTGCGATGGGACGGCCGCGCGGACGACGGCAGCGAGGTGCCGTCCTCGGTCTACTTCCTGCGGGTCACGGGCGCAGGGAGCGAGGCGCGGGTGAGGCTCGTGAAGATGCGTTGATGGCCGGGACGCACAGCGTCCCGGCACGTGATGGTGTGATCCACAGGCGGGCGGGTCCCGCCGGGGAGCCAACTGCCCCGCTGCTTCCTGGTGAGAGCGCTACGGGCCCGTCCCGCCTTGACGACGGGGCACGAAGATGAGGTGGCTGCGGCATGACGCTTGGGTCACTCCCGAACCGCTCTCCGGGAGGGCCCGCGGGAGGCTCGGACGGCGCCTGTTGTTCCATCCCCCGGCCCACTACGCCGTCCGGGCCCACCCCGCACGATG
>JALGVU010000075.1:0-441 GCA_025774545.1 bacterium
GCGTGGGGCGACGTCGACGCGGACGGCGACCTCGACCTCGCGGCCGGGGCGTGGAGCCGGTACGCGGGTGTGTTCGAGAACGTCGCCGGCGCTCTCAGCGACACGTTCATGTGGAAGTACGGTCCGGCGCCGTCGTTCGTTCAGCAGATCACCTGGGCCGACTTCGACGAGGACGGACTTCGCCAGATGACGAAGACCGCGAGGGGAGACGGATCGACGAAGCTCTTCACGCTCGAGCGGCGGCCGCTGCACGAGGTCCGTGCCGTCTACGTGGACGAGAGGAAGCTCAGCCCGGCCGACTACTGCTTCGATCCTGTCGAGGGATGGGTCTCGCTTCGCGAGCCCGTGCCGCGTGGCGAGGTTCTTGAGATCATGTATGTCTACTCCAGGGACCTCGATCTCGCATTCAGCGCGAACGAGGTGTTCGTGATCGAGAACACG
>JALGVU010000075.1:459-16360 GCA_025774545.1 bacterium
CCGACCACTAGCGCTCGGGCAGGGCGGAGGGCTTGCTCTGTGAGGGCGGGCTCGCTCTGCGAGGGCGGGCTCGCTCTGGGAGGTGTCTCGTGTTTGCGGGAGCGCGGCTCATCGTCGGCGCGCTCGTCATCGCCTACGGCCTGCTTCCCGTCCTGTCGTTCGACGAGGCGGCGACGTGGGTGGCGCCCGACAAGGAGACAGGCGTCCTCGTCGGCCGTCTCGTGCGAGAGGGCGTGGAGCACCTCGCCGAGGGGCGGTTCGATCAGGCCGAAGCAGTGTTCGGCCGTGTCACCGATCTCGCCCCGGACTTCGCCGCTGCACACTGCAATCATGGCGCAGCCTTGGCCCATCTCGGGCGGCACGTCGATGCGGTCGCCGCCTACCGACGCGCTCTCGATCCCGCATCCGCGAGCGTCGTCGCGCGGACGAACCTCGCGTCCGCCCTGCGCGAGCTGGGGAGGATCGAGGAGGCGCTCCTCGAGGCGGAAGAGGCGGTCCGTCTGAACCCGCGCTTCGCCCCGGCCCGCGTTGTTCTCGCCCTTCTTTCCGGCGACCTCGAACTTCACGACAGAGCGGAGGTGCTCTACCGTCGATTCGGGGACGCCGTCGCCGCGTGCGAGGTGGCCGCTCGCATCGATTCCACGGACGCTGGAACGCTCTTCATGCTGGGAACCGCGTACTGGAGTGTCGATCGGCTCGCTGACGCGGCGACCGCGTTCGAGTCGGTGGCGCGGCTCGCGCCGAGACAGGCGGACGCGCACTTCAACCTTGGGGCGGTCTACGACGCGCTCGGCCGCTACGAGGACGCCGTTGCCGCGTACGACCAGGCGCTCCGCGTCGATCCCGAGCATGCCGAAGCGCGCCTTCAGCGCGCGCTCACGTTCCTCGTGAACCTCGACGACCGCGAGGCCGCGCTCCGCGACTACGACGTGCTCCTCATGCACGATCCGGAGCGGGCGGAGCGGCTGGCGAGGTACCTGGACCGGTAGCCCGAGCGTCGCATCCTGCCAATTCTGGTGATGGCAGACGGGCGCGCCCGGAGGGCGACGCTCGGCGTAAGCCCACGCGCCTTGACTTCTCGCGCAATCTGCCGTCCGATTCCTCCTGCGGGTGCTCCTTCCTATCGCGCTCAGACCATCGCTTGACCAGTGCAAGCGGCACTCATCTCGCCGAGGACGTCGTCCATGCGCGCGCAGCGATTCGCGGTGGCGTTGGTCGTCCTCGCGGCGCTCGCGATTACGGCGGCGTGAGCGAGGGCGGATCAAGCGAGAGTCGTGGATGCGGGGGGGCCGGGAGGGCGCCTGCGAACACTCCGCCCCCGTCCTTGGGACGGGGGCCGCCGTGTGTTCGGCGGGCCCGGGGATGGGGCTCCCTTCGCGCTCGCCCGGTCAGCATGCACTCTACGCCGCGCTTCTCATTCCCATGCGCCGTGCCCGAGTGTCCCTCGGCACCCCACGTCGGCGTGACCGCGGTTACGGGGGGCCTTGTGGGGGATGAGGGAGCAGTCATAAAACTGGCGCTCCCGACAAGATGGGTTTCCTACATTGACACTTCACGGATTTCACAATACAATAATGGACATCCCAATATCACCACAGCTGGCCAGCGATACTACCGCAGCAACGCGGCCTTGTGCCCGCACCGTCGAGGAGGATCCCGATGATCGCGAAGCGAATGATGCTCATGTGCGTGCTCTGCGTGGCGCTTGTCGCCTGCCATGCGTACGCGAGAACGGACCGGCCGTCCTTGGCGGACTTCGCGAACTCCGCGGGGGCTCAGCCCGACACGGCCGCGCCAGACGTCACCGTCAGCGCGGATTCGCTCTCGGCGGCTCTCCTCACCGGGATGACGGAGACGCAGGTCCTGACGATCGAGAACACCGGGGGGAGCGATCTCACCTGGGAGATCAGAGTGCGCCGCGCCGCCAGGGATTTCCGCAGGTGGCGCATGACGGAGGCTCCGACTGTCACCGCCGCTCCGGCGGATGGCGGCGGTCGCCCAGCGCGGCCCCTGATCGGGAGGCCGCTCGAGGCGAGGCTGGCGGATCTCACCGGTGTCGAGATCCTCGTTGATCTCGGGCACGGCGAGCCGGGCCTCTACGAGTGGTCGACGATCGTGTCCGATCTGATCGCGCGGGGCGCCGCGTTGACCGAGAGCTACGAGCCGGTCACGCCCGAGCTTCTGAGCGCGTACGACGTGCTCTGGATCGGCGACTGCTCGGACACGTGGACCCCCGGGGAGGTCGCCGCCGTGGCCGCGTGGGTGTCGGGCGGCGGCGGGCTCATCCTCGAGGGAGACAACAGCTCTACGGTTGCAGCGTACAACAGCATTCTGGGGGTGCTCGGCGCCGACATCATGTTCCTGCAGCCGGACGCGACGGGCGGCCTGACCGGCGGTGTCTACCCGCACGCGACCACGGCCGGCGTCGACACCATCTATCTGGATAGTCCTATCGCCCAGCTTGCGCCCGCGACCGGGAACGCGGTCGTTCTGGTCGACGACGCCGCCGGAGCGCTGAACACGGCGGCCGAAGAGGTGGGAGGCGGTCGGATCGTCGCGATGGCCGACGAGGTGTTCGCCGACTGGAACATGGGCATCGCGGACAATCAGCTCTTCGCAAACCAGGTGTTCGACTGGCTGACAGGTCCCTCGTGGCTCAGCACGCATCCTCAGAGCGGCACGGTCGCGGCGGGAAGCTCGGTCGACGTCGACGTGACGTTCGATGCCGACGGCCTCTTCGAAGGCGACTACTTCGCCGACCTCATCGTCACGAGCAACGATCCCGACGATCCCGAGATCACCGTGCCCGCGCACCTCTTCGTCACGGGCGCTCCCGACATCGCTGTCTCGAGCACGCTCCTCGCGTACGGGCAGGTGTTCATCGGAACGACCGTGATCGCCACACTGGTCGTGACGAACGACGGTACCGAGCTGCTTTCGGTGGGCGACATCAGTGTCGATGAGCCCGCATACTCTGTCGCGCCGACGAGCCTCGTTCTGGCTCACGGTGAGAGCTCGGACGTCGAGGTGAGCTTCACGCCCTCGGCCGTGCAGCCCTTCCCAGGGATCCTCACGATCACGAGCGACGACCCGGACGAGGGCACGCAGCTCGTTCAGCTCGAGGGCGAGGGCGTCCTCCCCCCCGACATCGGCGTCACCCCCGATTCCCTGTCTGCCGACCTCATGACCGGCGAGACGGACGCGCAGGCGATCACCATCGAGAACACCGGCGCGAGCGATCTTACATGGGAGATCGGAGCGCGCGAGCGCGCCAGGGGTCCTCGCAAGTGGCGCCTGCCGGAGCCTCCGACTGTCACCGCCGCTCCGCCGGACGGCGGCAGCGTCGGCCGTCGAGCGGCGCTTCCCCTCGAGAGGCCGCTCGAGGCGAGGCTGGAGGATCTCACGGGCGTGGACATCCTGTGGGACCGTTCGCACGACCAGGGCGGGTTCTCCGGTTGGTCGACGATCATCGGCGACCTCACGGCACGGGGCGCGACCGTCACCATGGACTCCGTCGCGATCACGAGCGCGCTGCTCGCGGACTACGAGGCCGTATGGACCATCGACTGCTCCGACACCTGGACTCCCCAGGAGATCGAGGCGCTCGCGACCTGGATCACGCGCGGCGGTGGGCTCATCCTCGAGGGAGACAACAGCTCTACGGTCGCGGCGTACAACGCGATCCTGGGGGCAGTGGGCGCGGGAATCGAGTACTCCTGGGGTGAGGGCGCCTACGGCCTCACGAGCAACATCTACCCCCACGCGACGACGGCCGGCGTCGACACCGTCTACCTGGCCGATCCCGTCTCTACGATCCTGCCTGTCGAGGAGCCTGCGTCGGTTCTCATCGAGGACACGGCGGGCGTGCCGAACACGGCCTACAGCACCTCCGGATCCGGCCGGATCATCGCCATGGCAGACGAGATGCTCGGCGACTGGAGCATGTGGGCAGACAACCGCCTCCTTGGGAATCAGATCTTCGATTGGGTGACGGGAGTAGGGTGGCTGTCCGTTGCGCCCCAGGAGGGCACGATCGCGGCCGGGGGGTTCGTCGATGTGTGGGCGACGTTCGACGCGGCGGGGCTCCCTGGGGGGGAGTATCGTCACGGCCGCACCGGACATCGCTGTTTCGGACACGCTCCTCGCGTATGGACAGGTGTTCATCGGAACGACCGCGCTCGCCACGCTCGTCGTGACGAACGACGGTACCGAGCTGCTTTCTGTGAGCGACATCAGTGTCGATGAGCCCGCGTACTCCGTCGCGCCAACCAGCCTGTCGCTGGCGCCTGGCGAGAGTTCTGACGTCGAGGTGAGCTTCACGCCCTCGGCCGCGCAGCCCTTCCCGGGGACCCTCACGATCACGAGCGACGATCCGGACGAGGGCACTCTGCTCGTTCAGCTCGGGGGCGAGGGCGTCGTGCCCCCCGACATCGGCGTCACCCCCGAAACCCTGTCCGCCGACCTCCTGACCGGTGAGACGGAAACGCAGGCGCTCACCATCGAGAACACGGGTGGGAGCGACCTCCTGTGGAGCACGGCCGTCCGCACGCCGCGCGGGAGGCCGTCCCGAGAGTACGTGCTCACCGAGCCGGCCCCCCCGGGGCCTCAGCCCGACGCGGTTGAGGGTCGTCTGCCGCCGAGCGTGCCCCGCGGGCTGCGGCGGGAGGCGAGGCTGGCCGATCTCACGGGCGTCGAGATCCTCATTGATCTCGGGCACGGCGAACCGGGCACCTACGAGTGGTCGACGGTCGTTTCCGACCTGATCGCGCGGGGCGCCGCGTTGACCGAGAGCTACGAGCCGGTCACGCCCGAGCTTCTGAGCGCGTACGACGTGCTCTGGATCGGTGACTGCGACAACTCGTGGACCCCCGACGAGGTCGCGGCCGTGTCCGCGTGGGCATCGGGTGGCGGAGGCCTCCTGCTCGAGGGCGACAACTACTCGACGGTCGAGGCGTACAACGGCATCCTGGGAGCGCTCGGCGCAGACATCCTGTTCCTGCAGCCGGACGGGTGGGGCGGCCTGACCGGCGGTGTCTACCCGCACGCGACCACGGCCGGCGTCGACACCCCCGCGACCGGGGACGCGGTCGTTCTGTTCGACGATGTCGCCGGAGCGCCGAACGCGGCGGCCGAAGAGGTGGGAAGCGGTCGGATCGTCGCGATGGCCGACGAGGTGTTCGCCGACTGGAACATGGGCATCGCGGACAACCAGCTCTTCGCGAACCAGGTGTTCGATTGGCTGGCCGGCCCCGCGTGGCTCAGCACGGATCCTCAGAGCGGCACGGTCGCGGCGGGGAGCTTCGTCGACGTCGACGTGACGTTCGACGCCGCCGACCTCTTCGGAGGCGACTACTTCGCCGACCTCGTCGTCGCGAGCAACGATCCCGACGAGCCGGAGATCACAGTGCCCGCGCACCTCTTCGTCACGGGCGTTCCCGACATCGCTGTCTCGGACACGCTCCTCGCGTACGGCGCGCTGTTCATCGGAGCGACGGTCGTCGACACGCTCATCGTGTCGAACGAGGGCACCGACACGCTGACGGTCAGCGACGTCAGCGCGGATCACCCCGACTACGCGGTCGCTGACGGGGCCTTCGTGCTCGCTCCTCGTGAGGACCGGTCGCTCGCGGTGAGCTTCTCGCCGAGCAGCGAAGGCGTCATCCCCGGGACTCTGACGATCACGAGCGACGACCCGGACGAGGGTACGCTGCTCGTTCAGCTCGAGGGCGAGGGTCTCGTGCCTCCCGACATCGGGGTGGCACCCGACTCACTCTTCTCGAGCCTCCTGACGGGGGAGACCGATCAGCAGGTCGTGACGATCGCGAACTCGGGCGGAAGCGACCTCGTGTGGGCCATCGGATCGGAACGGGTCGCGCCGCGCGCCGGGCCGCGACGCATCGCGTTCCACGCCGGACGCCCGACCGCAGCGCCCGCCTCCGCCCGGCCTCTCTACACCGGAGGAGCGTGGCCCGGCGGTCCCGGCCGGGACGCGGGCGACGTCCTCGGCACGTACGCCGACTTCCCGCCGTCCAACACGGGGATGGTCTGGGCAGACGGCGCGCTCTATGCTGTCGGGGATGCCGGACTCCAGCTCTACGACGTGGGTACGCAGTCGATCGTGGAGACCCTACCGATCCACCCTTCTGCGCACGGCATCGCGTGGGACGGGGACTATCTGTGGATCGGACAGGTCGGCGGCAACGTCTACGGCTACGACCTCGCCGGAACCCCGGTGGGGTCGTTCGCGGGTCCGGTCACCTGGCCGTCGTTGACGTGGGACGGGGCCTACTTCATCGTCGTCGACGCCGCCACCGCGCAGGCTCAGTTCTACGCCATCGACTACGACGGGACGGTCGTCGAGACGTACGCCTCGAACTACTTCGGCTTCGCGAACGGCTCGACCTGGGTTCCCACGCACGAGCAGGGAAGGCTGTGGGTCAACGATTGGTTCGACGGGGTGATTTACCAGCTCTCTCTCGAGTCAGGAGTCGTCCAGCCCGTCGCGTCGATTCCGTTCTCCGACACGTGGTTCTCCTACTCGCTCGCTCACGATGGGACCGACCTGTGGTGGGCCGACTTCGACGGTCCGCTCTACCGGATCGACGAGGGGATCGACGAGACCTACACGCCGACGGCTGAGCCCTCCGCGGGCGTCGTCCCGGCGGGGTCCTTCGCCGACGTCGTCGTGACGTTCGATGCGTCCGGACTCCCTGGAGGGGACTACCTCTCGGAACTCGTGGTCGAGAGCAACGACCCGGACGAGCCAGCGGTCCCCGTTGCCACCCACCTCAGTGTGACCGATGCACCCGACATCGCCGTCGCGGACACGCTCCTGTCGTACGGCGGTGTGTTCGTCGGACTCGCGGTGCCCGACACGATCATCGTGACGAACGAGGGCACCGTGGAGCTAACGGTATCCAGCATCACCAGCAGCCAAGGTGATTTCTCGGTCGAGCCGGCGAGCTTCGAGCTCCCCGCCGGCAGGAGTCGCTCCGTGGAGGTGAGCTTCGTGCCGGGGAGCGTCGGGCTCATCGTGGGGACACTCACGATCAAGAGCACCGACCCCGACGAGCCCGTGATTTCGGTGGCGCTCGAGGGGAAGGGTGTCGCGGGACCTGAGATCTCGGTGGCGCCCGATTCGCTCTCCTCGGACCTCCTGACGGGGCAGGCAGAGACGCACGTCGTGACGATCGAGAACACGGGCGCCAGCGACCTCACGTGGGAGGCCGTCGGGGTCTTCGGCGACCGCTCGCGCGACGGGGTCCTTCCGCAGGAACTCGAGCAGGTTCTGCAGAGTCTCGACGCGAACTTCGAGGACGTGAACGGGGTGATCCCCGAGCGCTTCGACTTCTCGGAGGGAGTGACCGGGACCGGAATCAGCGACGGCGGCAACAACATGTTCGATGGGGGCAACTACATACAGACCAATCTCGGTGGAGCCGCTCCGTACTCGGACGGCGTGATCGTCGAGAACACGATGTTCGGGCCCACGGGGCGCTACTTCACGAGGAAGTACCCGGGGCTCTTCGTGCTCGTCGCCGACATGGACGGCGTCAACTCCTTCGGGACCTACGGGAATCTCGGGGCCGACGGGTACGGTTTCCTCGAGGGCTCTGTTCTCGAGATGACGCTCATCGGCGAGGGCTTCCGTGGATTCGTGAGGAGGGTGTACGGGGCGAGTCCTCCGTCGGTCAATCACATCGTGATCGTCTCGAACGACGTTCCCGCGTATCAGGACATCGGGACGAGCACGAACTACGACACGCACACGGTCTTCGACCTCTCATCATGCACGCGCCTCTACTACCTGCTGTACGCCGGCACAGATGGCTACTACATCGGTGACGAACCGACGCTCGAGATTGTGGACGCGTTCCTGCGGTCGATCGGTCTTGGGCCCGAGTGGCTGACCGTGGCGCCCGAATCCGGGACGGTCGTCCCCGACGGGACCGAGGAGATCGCGGTGACGCTCGACGCGTCCTTCCTCGGCAGCGGCGACTACCTCGCGGACATCCTCCTCCTGAACAACGATCCGGACGAAACGGAAGTGAGCGTGGACGCGCACCTGCACGTGACCGGCGCACCCGACGTCGCCCTCTCCGACACGCTCCTGACGTACGGCGATGTGTACGTCGACGGGACGGCGACCGAGATCCTCCTCGTGCAGAACGACGGCAGCGAGGAGCTGACGGTGAGCGACGTCGTTGCCGATCATGCCGACTACGCGGCCGACCCGACCGCGTTCAGCGTCGCTCCCGGTGGCAGTCAGGCGGTGGAGGTAACCTTCACGCCGGCCAGCGCGGGCCCGGCAGCGGCGACGCTCACAATCACGAGCGACGACCCAGACGAGGCGGTGCTCGCAATCCCGCTCGAGGGCGACGGGATCGTCCCGCCGAACGTCGGTGTCTCGCCGGACTCGCTGTACGCGAATCTCCTGAGCGGCGAGACAGAGATCGAGACACTGACGATCGACAACACGGGAGGGAGCGACCTCGCGTGGGACCTCACGATCTACGGAACCGGCCGAGGAGCAACGAGGGAGTACGTCCTCGCGACCCCGCCGGCTCCGCGCACGCGAGAAGATGGCGGTCCGACTCAAGAGACGTACCACCCTCCGCCGCGGCCGACCCCTCTCGTCGGACGGCTCGCGGACCTCACCGGCGTCGAGATCCTGTGGGATCGTGCGCACGGGCAGTCGAGCACCTCATCCTGGTCGACGATTGTCACAGATCTCACGACGCGTGGCGCGACCGTGACGCAGAGCTACGATCCGATCACGAGCGAGCTTCTCGAGGGCTCCGACGTCCTGTGGACCGTGAGCTGTTACGACAACTGGGTGCCCGCCGAGGTCGCGGCTCTCGCCGAGTGGGTCTCCTCGGGCGGCGGACTTCTTGTCGCCGGCGACTCGGACGCGTCGGTCAGCGCCTTCAACGGTATCCTCACGGCGGTCGGAGCTGGGATCACCTACTCCACCGCGAACGGGTTGGGTGGGATCACGACGAACGTCTATCCCCACGCGACGACAGAAGGCGTCGAGAGCGTCTACCTCGAGTATCCGTACGCCAGCCTCTCGTCGGTGACGCCCCCGGCGACGCTTCTGATCGAGGACGTGAGCGGCGTGGCGACCGTCGCCTGCAGTCGGGCGGGCTTCGGGCGAATCGTCGCGATGGCCGAGCAGCTGCTCTACAACTACAGCATCGGCCAGGCAGACAACCAGCTCCTCGGGAACCAGGTCATCGACTGGCTCGCGGGCCCGCTCTGGATCTCTGCGGATCCCGAGTCGGGGGTGGTCGCGGCAGGCGAGTCTGTCGAGGTGGCGGTGGCCTTCGACGCCACGGGACTCCTGGCGGGGAACTACACCGCGGGCCTGGGGCTGTCGACCAACGATCCGGACACGCCGCTCATCGATGTGCCGGTGCTTATGGACGTCATCGGCGTTCCCGACATCGCGGTGTCGGAGACGCAGCTCTCGTACGGCGACGTCTTCATCGGATCGGCGGCCGTCGACGCGTTCACGGTCACGAACGAGGGGACGGGACTCCTGTCCGTCTCGGACGTGAGCTCAGATCACCCAGACTTCTCGCCCGACGTGACGCTCTTCGATCTCGCACCCGGCGAGAGCCGCGCGATCGAAGTGGTCTTCGCGCCGAGCACCGAGGGCCCGATCGCAGGGTCGCTCATGATCACGAGTGACGATCCCGACGCCGGGACGCTCGGCGTGCTTCTCGACGGTCAGGGACTCGTGCCTCCGGACATCACGGTGGCCCCCGACTCCCTCTACGCCGCTCTCTTCACGGGCGAGACCCAGACTGAAGTCGTCACGGTCGGGAACACCGGCGGGAGCGATCTCGTGTGGGCGTCCGTCGCCGTGGATGTGCGGTCGGGCGTCGTGAGCAGTAGTGGGGTGTTCGGACCCGGCTCCGAGGTGATCGAGGAGAAGGACACGGCGGAGATCCCGCTGGGCCGGCCCGACGAGGCGTCGCTCTACGTGTCGTCGATCGGATCGGTCGTCGACGATCAGGATCCGGAATCCCCCGGCCGGAACGCCCGCCCGTTCCCGGTGAGCCTCGAGGACATCCTCGAGAGCCTGGACGCGGGCTACGAGGCCGTGAACGGCGTCATCCCGAACCGGTACGACTTCTACGACGGCGTGGTGGGTACGAGCATCTCTGACGGCGGCGGCGACATGTACGACGGAGGGAACTACCTGTACACCGACCTCGGGGGCGCGGTCGCGTACTCGGACGGCGTCATTCAAGAGAGCGCCTACTTCGGTGGCACCGGACGGTACTTCACGAGGAAGTACCCGGGGCTCTTCGTGCTCGTGGCAGACGTGGAGGACGTCGACTACTTCGAGATCGACGGCAACCTCGGCGCCGACGGCTCCGGGAGCGTGGACGGGGCCGTGCTTGAGGTGGTCGCGCAGGGCGCCGGCTACCGCGGATTCGTGAAACGTGTGTTCGACGCGGGTGACCCTTCCATCAATCACCTCGTGGTGGTCTCGGACCTCGTGCCCGCGGAGCACGAGTTCTCGACGAACACGAACGACGATTACCACCGTGTCTTCGGCCTCTCGGGATGCGAGCGGCTCTACTACCTCCTATACGCTGGGTCGGGAGGGTCCTACATCGACGACGCGGCGACGCTCGGGATCATGCAGGCGTTTCTCGAGGCCGGCGAGCTCGGGCCAGGCTGGGTCACGACGGACCCCGCCGCCGGGACGATCCCGGCGGGAGGGGCCGCGGACGTGTCGGTGACGTTCGACGCCTCCTTCCTCGCCGGCGACGACTACTTGGCGGATCTGCTCTTCCTGAGCAACGACCCCGACGAGGGCACGGCCGCTGTCGCGACGCACCTCCTCGTCACCGACGCGCCCGACATCGCCGTGTCGGACACCCTTCTCACGTACGGCACGGTGTTCGTCGGATCGAGTGCGGAGGACACGCTCCTCGTGACGAACGAGGGATCCGTTCATCTCACGGTGACGGACGTGAGCGCGGACCACGGCGACTACGTGGCGGCGCCGGCGAGCTTCGCGCTGGCCTCCGGGGAGAGCCAACCCGTGGTCGTGGGTTTCATCCCGGGGAGCGTCGGACCGATCGATGCGACCCTCACGCTCACGAGCGACGATCCCGACGAGCCGACGGTGTCGGTACTGCTCGGAGGCGCGGGTCTCATGCCGCCGGACATTGGCGTCGCGCCCGACTCCCTCTTCGCCGATCTTCTCTCGGGTGAAACTGAGGTCCAGACGCTCACGATCGACAACACCGGTGGGAGCGACCTCACGTGGGGGATCTCCGTCCGTGAGCCGCCGGGGCGTCCGCTCGAGCTGTACGCGCTGCCGGCGCCGCGTGACGCGGAGTCGGATCACGGCGACCCGCGGGAGGCGGTCGACGCTCCGGGGTCGCGGGGAACCGCCCTCGAGGCACGGCTCTCGAACCTCACCGGTGTGGACATTCTCTGGGACCGTCGACATGGGCAGTACGGCCTCGCGGAGGTATCCACGATCGTCGCCGATCTGACGGCTCGGGGCGCGACCGTGGTCGAGAGCATCGATCCCGTCACGGCCGAGCTCCTCGACTCCTACGACGTCTTCTGGAGCTGGGAGTGCTCGGACAACTGGACCGAGCAGGAACTCTTCGCGCTCGCGGCGTGGATCGAGCGCGGCGGCGCGCTCCTGCTTTCCGGGGAGTGGGACAGCTCGGTAGCCGCGTTCAACGGAATCCTCGGGACGGCCGGCGCCGGGATCGTCTACTCGACCTCCAACGGCTCGGGCGGGACGACGAGCAATGTCTATCCCCACGAGATGACCGAGGGCGTGGAGGCCGTCTACCTGGACTACCCATCGGCCCGCCTTTCCTCGGTGCTCGCTCCGGCCTCCGTACTGGTCGAGGACGTCGCCGGCGTGCCGATCATCGCCTACAGCGAGGTTGAGTACGGCAGGATTGTCGCGATGGCCGAGCGGGTCCTCCACGCCTGGTCCGTGGACGCTGACGACAACCGGCTCCTCGGAAACCGGACGTTCGACTGGCTCGCCGGCCCGACGTGGGTCTCCGTGGATCCGGAGGGAGGCACGCTCGCGGCCGGCGCGTTCGTCGACGTTACCGTGAGCTTCGATGCAATCGGTCTGCTCGACGGAGACTACGCGGCCGAGCTTGCCATCGCGAGCAACGACCCCGACGAGTCGGAGATCGTTACGTCGGCGCAGATGCACGTGACGGGCATTCCGGACGTCGCGGTCTCGGACACGCTCTTCGTATACGGGGAGGTCTTCATCGGTCTGAGCGTCTCCGACACGCTGATAGTCGCGAACGAGGGGACGGGGCTCCTGAGCGTGACCGACATCGCTTCCGACCACGGCGACTTCTCCGCGGACGTCACGGCCTTCGATCTGGCTCCGGGCGCGAGCCAGGCCGTGGCCGTGAGCTTCGCGCCAAGCAGTGAGGGACCGCTTGCTGCGGTTCTCACGGTCACGAGCAACGACCCCGACGAGGGGACGCTCCTCGTTCAACTCGAGGGCACAGGCGTCTCTCCGCCGGAGATCGCCGTGGCTCCCGATTCGCTTCATGCGGCCCTCCTGACGGGCCAGGCGGAGACGCAGATCGTGACGGTCGAGAACACGGGAGCGAGCGATCTCGAGTTCAGCGTCGCCGCTGTCTCGCCTGAGACGCGGGACCGCGGGGCGGGCGGCTCTGTCTGGGGAGGTGGGGATCCAGCGACGGCGTGGGAAGGTGGGTTCGCAGAGCGTCTCGCAGCGGCGACGGCCGCGCAGGCCGAGCCGGTCGAGATCCAGAAGGGTGACGGTGATCCCGCGACGTACCCGCCGCAGGAGCGGGGGAGTGGCGGCCCGGATCTGTTCGGGTACCGTTGGATAGATGGCAACGAGCCCGGCGGGCCGGTCTTCGACTGGATCGACGCGAGCGGCGGGACGTCGCTCGTGCTCTCGGACGACTCGTTCGTGGCGGACGTCCCCCTCGGCTTCACGTTCACGTACTACGGGACCGAGTACACGGCGATAGGTGTCGGGTCGAACGGCTGGTTGAGCTTCGACGACATCAGCGGCTGGTACCCGAGCACCGTGCCCGCGGTCGACGGATACGCGGGGGCGATCGCGCCGTTCACGGCGGATCTCTATCCCCCAGACGGCAACTACGTCCGATACCAGACGTTTGGTCTGGAGCCCCGACGACGCTTCGTCGTCGAGTACAACGACATCCGGATCCTCGGCACCTCGACCTACCTCACGTTCGAGGTGGTGCTGTTCGAGGGCACCAACCAGATCAGGTTCCAGTACCTGGTTGCGCCCGCCGATCCCGTCGGCTTCGGGATCGAGAGTCCGGATCAGACGACGGGGATGGGGGACGGAGGCACGGACGACCTCTTCATCAGTCCGGCCGTCGTGGAGGACGGCTACGTGATCCAGTTCGGCGTGACGCCGCCGTGGATTACGGTCGATCCCACGGCAGGCACGGTGACACCAGGAGGCATCGTCGAGGTGTCCGTGACGCTCGACGCGGCTGGGCTTCCCGGAGGGGACTATCTGGCCGACGTTCTGGTTCTGAGCAACGACCCCGACGATCCGGAGATCGACATTCCCGCGCATCTTCAGGTGACGGGCGCGGCCGACATCGCCGTCTCCGACACGCTCATCACGTACGGTCAGGTGCTGATCGGCGGAACGGCCACGGAGACGATCCTGGTCGCGAACGAGGGGAGCCTCGATCTGACGGTAGCCACCATCAGCTCGGACGACCCGAGCTACTGGGCCGCTCCTGGGAGCTTCGCGCTCCCGCCGGGCGGAGAGCAGCCGGTCGAGGTGTACTTCGCTCCGAGCGTTCCTGGGGACGTGGCCGCGACGCTCACGATCCTGAGCGACGACCCGGACGAGGGCGCGTTCGCCGTCTCGCTCGAGGGCGAGGGAGTGCTGCCTCCGAACGTCGCGGTCTCTCCCGATTCGTTGTTCGCCGATCTCGTGAGCGGCGAGTGGGAGAGGCAGGTCCTTTCGATCGGGAACCCGGGGCAGAGCGATCTCGTGTGGGGCATCGACATCCGCGCCACCGGCTCCATGGCCCTGAGGGAGTTCGAGCTGACGGCGCCGCCCGAGCCTGCGGCCGCCGCCGCCGGGGAGGGGGCGGACGCTCCCTCGTCATCCGGCGGTCCGCGCCTGCGGGCCAGGCTCCTGGACCTCTCCGGCATCGAGATCCTGTGGGACCGCTCGCACAGCCAGCCGAGCCCCGATGGCTGGTCCACGATCATCACCGACCTCACGTCTCGGGGCGCGACCGTCACGGAGAACTCCGCCCCGATCACGGGCGATCTTCTGGGGGGGGTCGACGTCCTGTGGTCGGTCGACGGCTACAACTCCTGGACCGCCTCGGAGGAGGCCGCGGTCGCCTACTGGCTCTCGCTCGGAGGTGGGCTCTTCCTCACGGCGAGCTCGTACTCGTCGGTCTCCTCCAACAACGAGATCCTGAATGCCTCGCGGGCCGGGTTCACGTTTTCGACAGCGAGCGGGTCAAACGGAACGACCGACAACATCTACCCCCACCGAACCACCGACGGGGTGGGCGAGATCTCCCTCACCTATCCCAACGCCTCGCTCTCTGATGCATCGACCCCCGCCACGATCATCATCGAGGACATCGCCGGGGTGCCGAACACGGCCGCTAGCGAGGTCGGGTTCGGGAGAGTCATCGCGATGGCGGATCGTTCCGTCTCCGATGCCGACATCGGCGCAGCCGACAATCAGCTCTTCGGGAACCAGGCGTTCGATTGGCTCGCCGGCCCCGGCTGGCTCTCGGCCAGGCCGGAGGGAGGCGTCGTGCCCGTCGGCGGCGTGGTGGACGTGACGATGACGTTCGACGCCATGGGTCTTCTGGGCGGCGCCTACGCGGCCGACGTCGTCGTCGAGAGCAACGATCCCGACGAGCCCGAGGTCGCCGTGCCGGCGCTGCTGCTCGTAACCGGCGTCCCCGACATCGCGCTCTCGGAGACGTCGATCGACTACGGCGGGCTCTTCATCGGGCTCACCGCGTCCGACACGCTGATCGTCTCGAACGAGGGGACCGGCGCGCTGGCCGTGAGCGACGTGAGCTCGGACAACCCCGACTTCTCCGCCGTTCCGTCGGCGTTCGATCTCGCTCCCGGCGGGAGCCAGGACGTCGAGGTGACGTTCTCCCCGAGCGTCGCGGGACCGATCGCGGGGATCCTGGCCGTCACGAGCGACGATCCCGACGAGGGGACGCTCGAGGTCGCACTCACTGGAATGGGAGTGGAGGGTCCCGAGATCGACGTGACGCCCGACGCGCTGGCGGCCGATCTCCTGACCGGAGCGACGGAGACGCAGGTTCTGACGATCGACAACACGGGCGGCAGCGCTCTCACGTGGGCCATCGGTCTGCGCGCCCCCGAGCGAGAACCCGCGGCGGGGTACGCTCTCGCGGCGCCCGCGGCACCGCTCGGCCCAAGCGCGCGCCGGCGTGGCGTGGAGCTCGCGTGGCCACCACCTGAGGAAGCCGCCCGGGTGCGGTTGGGGAACCTCACTGGCGTCGACATCCTGTGGGACGGCTCCCACGGCCAGTACAGCGTCAGCAACTGGACCCTGATGATCAGCGAGCTGCTCGCCCGTGGTGCCACCGTGACCGAGAACTACGACACGGTCACCGGCGCGCTCCTCGACGACTACGACGTCGTCTGGATCGCGGACTCCTCCAACACCTGGACGACGCAGGAGATCGATGATCTGGCGGCCTGGGTCCTAGCGGGCGGGGGGCTTCTGCTCGACGGAGACTGGCACTCGTCCGTCTATGCCTTCAACGACATCCTGGCGGCCGTGGGAGCGGGCATCACGTACACGACGTCGAACGGGACAGCCGGGACGACCGACAACATCAATCCGCAC